>NZ_VHLB01000182.1:0-4528 GCF_006547365.1 Myxococcus sp. AB056
AGACAGCTGCGACCTGGACGGGCGCGGGAGCCGGATCCGTGGCGGGAGGCGGCGTCTGCCCATTGTCGACAGGCGCGTTCTCAGGTGCCTCGTCGCCGCCCGTAGCCTCCGCGGGAGCGGCGGGCTCCGTGGCGTCGAGGCTGGCCATGGGGGCAGCAGGGGTGGTGAGCAGTTCGCCATGCTCCGCGACGACGAAGCCGCGTGCCTTGCGCGGCGCCGGGGTGTCCTGCATTGGCGAATCCGCGTGCTGGCCTGTTGAAGCATCCTCCGCCGTCGGGTCGGACTCGTCGGCGATGGCCGCCAAGTCCAACTTGAGGCCGAATGGCTGCGTCACCTCGCCGAAGGGCAGCGCGGCCCGTTCGTCCGTGGATGGCATGGAGCCGGGAGCGGACTCGATGGACGGAGTTGGCTCGGTCTCTGTGGTTGCCGCAGCCGCCTCCGCGAAGCCGTCAGGCGCATCGCTCGGTGTTACGGCGGTTGGGGCGTCTACGGTGGCAGCCGACGTCGTCTCCGCAGACGGGTTGACCGCGACTGGCTCCTGCGTGGCCGGTGAGGATGAATCACTCGTGAGTTCCGAGTTCGCCGCGGCGGTTTCGGTTGCAGCGGCTGGAGCCGTGGAATGACCACCGGCATCGGCCACGATGACGGGCTCGGCTGGGCGCTGCGCTTCGGCTGGCGTCGTGGAAGCCAACGACGACGCGGCCTCCGCGGATTCTCCCACGAGGACTGGACCGGAGTGGGCCTGAGAGGCCTCCGGCAGCGCTTCCACACCGAGAGGTTGCTCAGTCCCTTCCGGTTCGGGAATCGAGCCCACGGACGCGACATCATCGGGCGACGTCGAGCCCGCCGCGCTCAAAGCGTCAGCGTTCGGCGACTCAGTTGGAGAGGCGGCCTCGTGCTGTGAGGTCTCAGCATCCGGCCCTGGAGCTGACGCATCCGTCAGCTCGGCGGTCGACGCCATTTCTGCGGCCGGACGAGCGTCACCGCCCGGCAAAGGAACGGCGGCACCTTCCACGTTCGCAGACGACGCGAGGACAGCGGCGGCAGCAATCTCCGTGTCAGACGAGACCGTCGCGGTCTGGCTTGCTGCCTGTCCAGGGGCCGGTTCAGCAACGGCAACATCTTCATTCGTGGGCGACGGAGCGTGCTCACGGTCGAGCGCCGCAGTTGCCGTTTCCTCGGTTCCCTGAGGCCCCAATGCCGCCGACGACTCGCCAAGGGCGGACGCTTCGGGTGCCGCATCGTTCACACCGGCAGCATGCGGCTCGGCGCCAACCGAACGAATGCCACTCGAACCACCGGAGACATCCGGCGCGGCAGCAGCGGCAGCATGTGCATCCGAGGTCGAGTTGGCCTCGGTGGTTGCGGCGGGAGCAACAACGCTCGCGCTTGCCACACCAGCGTCATTCGGCTGGGCAGTAACGAAGCTTGAGGCCGATGCATCGACGTTCGCACCAGGTGCAACGGAGTCGTCCGGCTGTGACAAAACGGCACCGTCCGCCGATACGGCCGAGACCGCATTCGCATCACCAGCAACATCCTGCGCAGAGGAAGATGCCCCCGCCGCCAAGTCATCAACGCTTGAGGTGGCGACATTGGCCGCGTCCAACACAGCGGATACGGCTACAGCTTCAACGTCCGGACTCGCAATATGGGCTGCTTCCGACTCAGCGGTAGCCGCGCCTGCTGCCGATGCCTCAACAACTGCGTTCGGTTCGTCGTGAATGGGGCTGGCCGACGGCTCCTCACCCGATTCCACACTGACGTCGGCTGCCGCCACTCCAACGGCTTCGCTTGCGACGCCACCCGATGCCGCACCGGCGCCCGCTGCCATCACTACGGCGGCTTCGTCTACTGCCTGCGGCCCAACTGCGGCGTCGGTGACAATGAGCGGCTCAACCACAACAGTGGCATCCGTGAGGTCTGGCGTCTCGGGAGACACCTCCTCGTCCACCGACGACGCACCTTCGGTCGCGACAGGGGTCGCCGACACGACGTCGGAAGCCGTGACGGCAACGGCCTCGACGTCGAACACCACGTCAGAGTCCGTGACCAACGCCTGCTCGGGAGCCCCACTCGCGTCGACGGCATCCGGCACATGCTCTTGAGCCGGCACCTCAGCAGGGATACCAACCCGTTGAGGCACCGCGCCGCGCTCGTCGGGGGACTCTCGTCCTTCGCTCGCGAAGGGAGCAGGCGAGATGCCGTGACCACGATGAACCGCGGGCGACATTCCGGGAGGAACCGGCATCCGGCTTGAATCGAAGTCCGGCGCCGAGGGACCACCGCTCGGCCCCGAAGCCCCCAGGTCTTCCTCGAGATGGAACGGAGGTTCCGTTCCATCCGCGGCAGCCGAGGACGGGGCAGCGCGTGCTTCCGCTGGAGGCGTCTCGGCTGGCTCATCGGTCCTTGGAGCTTCCGCAGCGACATTGCCAGGGACTGGCATGTCCGCATCCACGGGCCGTGCATCCCCCAGTGACGCGGGAGGCGACATCGCTCCGGGAGGCGTCATCCCCTTGGGGAGCTGCGACGGCATGCCCGCTGGATGCGCAGCGACCACGCCTGAAGGCGGCGTCGGGGACACCTGCGCGGGCGGTCCGCTTGACGGGCCCCGCGCCATGCCCGGCGTGGGTGCGCCCTGCAGGGCCACAGGCGGGCCACCTGCGGCCGGAGGTACGGGCAATGTGCCCGGAGGCGTCGGTCCGTGAGGCGAGTGAGGACGGGGCATCCCCGGCCCTGCGACGGCCCGAGCCCCAGCAGTCATCTCCGGAGGCAATGCTCCGGGAGGCACGGGGCCATGGGCCCCCCCGTGCACGGACGGAGGCGGTGCGCCCATCATTCCCGGAGGCATCGCCCCGAGGGGCACGGGGGCATCGGGCACCCCGTGCGCAGTCGCAGGCGGTGCACCCGTCATTCCCGGCGGCATCGCCCGGTGAGGCCCAGAAGCATGGGGCTCCGCGTGCGCAGTCGCAGGCGGTGCACCCGTCATTCCCGGCGGCATCGCCCGGTGAGGCCCAGAAGCATGGGGCTCCGCGTGCGCAGTCGCAGGCGGTGCACCCGTCATTCCCGGTGGCACCGCCCCGGGAGGCACGGGGGCATCGAGCCCCCCGTGCACAGACGCAGGCAGTGCGCCCGTCATTCCCCGTGGCATCGCCCCGTGAGGCCCAGGAGCCTGGGGCCCCCTGTGCGCAGTCGCAGGCGGTGCACCCGTCATTCCCGGTGGCATCATTCCGTGAGGCCCGAGAGCCTGGGGCCCCCTGTGCACGGACGAAGGCGGCGCGCCCGTCATTCCCGGTGGCATCGCCCCGCGAGCCCCCGGCACCGCAGGCAGTCCCGGCGACGACGGCGGTCGCGCGCCCATCATCCCGGGAGGCACCGGCCCGTGAGGCACAGGCATGCCCTGCGCAGGTGGCGGCCGTGCTCCCATCCCCGCAGGCACCGGCCCATGCGCCCCTGGCAATCCGGGAGCGGGCGGAGGCCGTGCTCCCGTCATTCCCGGTGGCACCGGCCCCCCATGAGGCCCGGGCATCGCAGGCAGGCCCGGCGACGAGGGGCGTGCTCCCACCATTCCCGGAGACACCGGTCGATGAGGCCCCGGCACCGCAGGCAGGCCCGTCGCGGACGGCGGACGATGTCCCATCATCCCGGGAGGGACCGGCCCGTGTGGCCCGGGCGCGGGAGGAGGCCGTGCTCCCATCGTTCCCGGCGGCACCGGCCCATGAGGCCCCGGCACGGCGGGCAAGCCCGTTGCGGACGGCGGGCGATGTCCCATCATCCCGGGAGGAACTGGCCCAGCAGGCCCGGACGCGCCACCCGCCATGCCAGGAGGTCCCGACACCGCAGGCAGTCCCGTCGCGGACGGAGGCCGATGCCCCATCATCCCCGGAGGCACCGGAGCCCCCACCCCAACCGTCGCCGGCGGCTGTGCGCCCGTCATTCCTGGAGGCACCGGAGCCCCCGCCCCAACCGTCGCCGGAGGCGGTGCGCCCATCATCCCCGGAGGCACCGGAGCCCCCGCCCCAACCGTCGCCGGAGGCGGTGCGCCCATCATCCCCGGAGGCACCGGCCCATGAGGCCCCGGCACTGCCGGGACACCCGTCATGGACGGAGGCCGTGCGCCCGCCATGCCTGGCGGCACCCGACCGTGTGGCACAGGAACCGCGGGCAGTCCCGTCACGGACGGAGGACGTACCGCCATCATCCCCGGTGGAACAGTCATGCCTCCGGGCGCGGACGACGGCGATGCGCCCGGCATCCCCGGAGGAACCTGCGGACCAGCAGTCCCCACACCCGGTGCTCCATGCACCGCAGGCAGTCCCGTCGCTGAGGGCGACCGAACCCCGGCCCCCTCCGGCGGCATCGACGCACCCGACCCAGGCAGCGCGCCCACCACGCCCGGCGGTCCCGCCACCGCATGAAGCCCAGGAGACGACGGAGGCCGAGCCCCCATCATCCCCGGAGGCACCGGAGCGCCCGGATGCGCCGATGGCCGCGAGAGCATCCCAGGAGGAACACCCATCCCCTCGCC
>NZ_VHLB01000183.1:0-3488 GCF_006547365.1 Myxococcus sp. AB056
GTGAGTAGCGCGCCGCCAGGCCCGAGCGAGAGCAGGTCCGGCTCGGTGATGGTGGCCAGCGTGGTCAGCTCGGAAGGGTTGGACAGCGGCGAGCGGTAGATGCGCCCGGCAATCTGGTCCGAGATGTAGAGCGAGTCCTCCACCGCGAGCACGCCCACGGGCTTCACCAGCGCGCCCACCACCTCCGTCTCTGTCCCTGTCTCCAGCGACACGACGGCCACGGAGCCGACGTTCACGTTGTTGTTGCGCACGAAGTAGCTGTCGAACAGCCGTCCGTCCCGCGCCACCGTGAGTCCGATGCGGCGCCGGTTGGTGGGCAGGCCTGGGACCTCGCCCGGAGTGCCATCCGGCCGGACGAAGAGCACTGCGCCCGCAGTGCCGAAACCGAAGCGCACGGTGACCAGCGTCCCGTCCTGGAGGCGGACGACCTCGCCCAGGTTGGGGCTGTTGGCGGGGGCACCCGGCAGCGCAGCGGCCAGGGAGACGCCTTCGCCATCGCGGTACTTCAGGACGCGGTGGTTCTGGTCATCCGCAATGTAGAGCGTCTGGCTGGCCTCGTCCCAGAAGAGACCGTTGGGGTCGCCGTCGAGGGAGATTGCGCGCGGCCCCCGGTCCGCCTGGACGCCGGAGTCGGGGGTCGAGGGGCCGGACCCGGAGTCGTCGCAAGCGCCGAGCAGGAGTCCGCAGAGGAGGAGGGTGCTGGAAGAGAGGAGCTTCATGGGCGCGGATGATGCCATGTCCTAGTGGGCCGGGCAGCATGTCGGGCGGTGATGCTGTCCGAACCATCTCGTGCTGAGGTTTGAGGGCGGGACTCGGATTCCACTAGCCAATCACGCGCACCCCAATCTCCCCGGTCCCTCGTCGCTCCGGCCCTCGCTCGCGCTGGCACGCCAGGGCGACTGCCCAGAACTTGTCCGCGTGCCCGCGGTTGGTGCGCTCGGCGTCGAAGGACACCTTCCCCGATGGGAGCACGCGGCGCTTGATGGAGTGAATCTGCCCGACAAGCTCGCGCTCACGCGGCAGCGTGACGTCGCGGCGCTGGAGGAGAATCTTGAAGTCGGTCGCCCAGCGCTCCTTGGCCTCGTTGGTGAAGTTCTCCGCCACCACCTGGGGGAAATCGCGGGCTAGGTTCTCCGCGAGGTTCATACCGATGCCGCTCCGGTCGACGGACAGGCGCGCCACGGGCAAGACGGAGAGGAGGCGGCGCAGGTGGGCTTCCTGTTCCGCGAAGGGGATGCCTTCGAAGCTTCGCAGCATGCGGCACGTGAAGCGGCCCGCCACCTCTTCGAAGACGGCCAGCTCGGACCTGTCGCGGGTGCGGCCCACGTCGAAGCCCGCGACCAGGCGCCCCTGGGGCACGGGCACGTCGGACGCATCCTGGGCCAGCGACAGCTCGTCGGTGGTGCACGGGAGGATGAGCTCGTAGGGCAAGAAGCTGTAGGACTCGTCGACGTAAAAGACATTCGAACTCCTGCTGGAAGTCCTCCTGCGGCAGGGAGTCGAACTGCTCCACCAGCACGGGGCGCCCGAAGCGAACGACGCGCTCCTCGGTGGGCATGAGAGGGGCTTCCACCGCAGCGCGCCGCACGTCGAGGGAGAAGAAGCGGCACAGCCACCAGGGCACCTGCTGGCGCGTGTGGTGCGGGTACTTGCGCAGCTCCTGCGAGGCAATTTCCCAGAAGATGCCGCGCCGGCCCAGCGGGGTGCTGCAGCCCGTGAGCTGTCCGTGGGAGCGCAGGATGAGGGCGGTGCTGCCGGTGTAGACCTCACGGTCGTTCACGTAATGGGCCAACTCGTCAAGGTACGCGTCGCCGCGCTTGCCGCGCGGTGGCTTCGAGGGCACGGAGATGATGCGCGAGAGGCGGCGGCCCTTGGCGTTGGACTCGAAGGCCAACTCCGTCTTCGCGTCGGTGACGAGCTTCTTTTGGAATGCGGTCGGCAGCTCCTCGTACACCTGCCGGGCGATGAGCACCTTCTCCACGGCGTCGCTCAAGTTGTACGAGACGAACACCGCCGTGTGGCCGTCACGCAGGTGGCAGCGCGCGAGGGCTTCCAACGCGAAGAGGAAGGAGAAGCCCACCTGGCGGCTCTTCGCCACCCAGCGGAAGCGGGAGCGGTTGTCCAGCAGCGCCTGCTGGTAGGGCTCCAGCACCACGGGCTCGCTGTCGTAGTGGCACAGGCCGCTGATGAAGCCCGACTCGGTGGCGAGCCACTGGGTGAGGTCGTCCTCGGTGCGCTTGACGATGCTGAGTGTCACGACTTCCTCCCTACATGTTCCGTTGCTTTCTCGCGGCACCAGAGCGTGCATGGCCGCGTCCTCTTCACGACGGAGTTGCCATGTCTGCCTATGCCGCTGTCGCCCGAGCCCCGCGCACCCTCACGGAGAAGGAGGTGGCGCTCCTGCTGCGCGCCACGGGGGAGCACAAGGAGGGATTCAGGGACCACTGCCTGTACAGCCTCGCGCTGGCTTCGGGCCTTCGCGAGCACGAGCTGGTCGCCCTCAACATCGGCGACATCTTCGACGAGCGCGGGCGCGCACGTCGGCACGTGGCGCTGACCGTCTTCAAGGGCAGTCGCCGGCACCCAGGCCCCCAGGAGGTTGTCCTCTCGGACACGGTGCGCGCGAAGCTGGAGAAGCTGTTGCGGCTGAAGCGCTCGCAGGGGCACGACGTGGGGCCCCAGGCGCCGCTCTTCCTGAGCCGCCTGGGACTGCGCCTGTCCACGCGGCAGGTGCGCCACGGCTTCGGAGTCTGGCAGCAGCGCGCGGGCCTGGAGAGGCACCTCAACTTCCACGCCGTGCGCCACACCGCGTGCACCGGGGTGTACCGGAGGACGAAGGACATCCGCCTCACTCAGCGGTTCGCGCGCCAGCGCAGCATCGACTCCACGGTCATCTACACGCACCCCTCGGACGACGAGCTGGTGCGCGTGACGCAGGACCTGCCCTGCTGATGGGGCGTGCCGCCTCCGCGCTGAGCGCCCGCGAGAGCCCCTGGACGGGCCGGGGTGCCGCGCGGAGGCGGTGAGTGGAGGCTGTGCGCGGAGTCCGCCCAGGCTGCCCCTGGCGCAACCGGCGAAGAAAGTGAACAGCGCGAGGCGTTCACTTACCGGGCGCAAATGAACGGGCGCGGGGTGTTCACTTTTTCGGAGGTGACTCTCTCGAAAAGGGCCCCAGGTACACGCCCCGGCGGCGCCACCCGCACGAAAGATCGCACCACCCCCCACCCTGGCGTCAGGGGTAGGCGGGGTAGGCGTGCTGGCGTCATCGGTAGGCATGGTTGCGCCCGGCCGGGGCAGGCGGTGAAGGTGACTGGGGAGGAGCTGGGCCGCGAGGGCGCGCGGCAGGAGGCCCAACCAGCGGAAAGCGGCCATTGGCCTCGGCGCTTCGGCCCCTCACGAGGCCTCGTAAGCGCGCGAAACAGCGTGGGGGCGGTGACGCAGAATGGCCGCCTTTGCCTATTTTCGGCCATTCGGCTCGGCCCTGGTAA
>NZ_VHLB01000184.1:0-3625 GCF_006547365.1 Myxococcus sp. AB056
GGGCTGGACGGCTCGTCGCGCGCTGGGCTCATGGCACGCTCCCGCGGGGGTCTTCCAGCTCACAGCCGTAGACGGCGTGCCCGGCCAGCGCTTCCGCCGGCGCGTCACCCAGCAGCGCCTCCACCGCGGCGCGCCCGGCGTTGTCGCCCGCGTGGCCCCGGGCCGTGGTGATGCCGCCGCTGAAGCGCAGCGCCCCACCCGCGTCGTAGAAGAGCACCTGACCGGAGGTGACGGCGCCGAAACGCTCCGCCTGGACGCCACCCTCGTCGCGCAGGGCGGTGACGCCCGGAATCGCCGCCGCGGAGCGCCACAGCTCGCCCTGCTCCCAATCCTTGCCGGTGCCCTCGGGCTTGAGGAAGAGCACGAAGGCGTCGAGCCGCCCCTGCGCCTTCGCCATCACCAACGAGAGCTCTCCCATGCTCGCGCGCGTGCAGGGACAGAGCGGGTGCGCCAGCATCACCAGCGTGGGACGGCCCTCCACGCGTGGCACGGTGGAGTCCCCGGGCCAGCGCGCGGGTGCCGCCAGGGACTCGCCGGGCGTGAGGGAATAGCGAGCCATGGCGAGCGAACCCGCCACGATGCCACCGAGCCAGACGACGCCGGTCACCACCCACCACCCGCGCTTGCCCCCGGGGCGCCTCATCGCTCACCCCCCGGGTTCGCCCACGACCCACGCAGGCGCCCCGCGCACGGAACCGTGGCGGACTTGGCAAGTGAGGCTGTCGAGTGGACGGCGGCGGTGGTGACGAGGTGGGGAGCCTCGGCGTCGACCCGCAGCACCTGGAGGCGCTGGGCTTTCATGGCGTGACAAGCCACACGATAGCGCCCAGCCCCCCAGGTCTGTCATGGGTTTGAATGGCAAATGTTCGGAATGTGCGTCGCGCGACCGCCCAGCTGGATGTCTGTAATGGGAATGAAGCGCCGCGCGAGCGACACCGTCACCCGTGGTGCGTGTTGAGCGCGTCCGCGTAGTGTTGGAGCTGGCGCCGGGCGGCGTCGAACGCGTCCGTCACCGCCTGGTAGGCATCCTCGTGCCCGGTGCGCGCCTGCGGATCCCGGCTGGCGACGATGTTCCTTCCTGGCACACTCACATCCACACGCACATGGAAATGCCTGCCGTGCTGCTTGTGCCGGTGCGGCTCCTCCACCACCACGTGGCACCCCACGATGCCGTCGTAGAACTGCTCCAGCTTGCCGGCGTGGTCGCGGATGTGCTCGCTCAGGGCCTCGCTCGTCTCCATGCCCCGATAGGTGATTTGCAGCGCTCGGTTCATCGTCCGCCTCGCGTGGTGGTGCCCCCGGGAAGGGGGCATCGGGTTGCCTTCCCTTCCGGATGCATTTGCGCGGCCAGCGCGCCAGGTCCGCGAAATTCCATCAAACGCCACGCAAGCCACACGCTGCGTTTGCGGCGAAATGGGACACCGCGCAGTCTCTGCGGGGCGAATTGCCCCAGCCCCCTGGGAGGCGGACGTGGGCCCGCCCGGCTCCGCGCTCAACCCAGAGCCGCCACCTCCAGCACCGCCGCGCCGTGCACCTGCCCTCGCCTCAGCGCGGTGAGGGCATCGTTGGCGGCGGACAGTGGGAAGGTTTGCACCAGGGTGCGCACCGGCACCTTGGGCGCGAGCGCGAGGAAGTCCAGCGCATCCGCCCGGGTGAGGTTCGCCACCGAGCGCACCACCCGCTCCTCCCACAGCAGCGCGTAGGGAAACGCGGGGATGTCGCTCATGTGGATGCCGCCGCACACCACCACGCCGGCCTTGTCCACCGCCCGGAGCGCGGCGGGCACCAGCGCGCCCACGGGCGCGAAGAGGATGGCCGCGTCCAGCCGCTCCGGAGGCACGGTGTCCGAATCCCCGGCCCACTCCGCGCCCAGCTCCCGCGCGAACCGTTGGCCCTCCACGTCCCCCGGCCGGGTGAAGGCGAAGACACGCCGGCCTTGGTGGCGCGCGACCTGGATGAGCAGGTGCGCCGCGGCGCCGAAGCCGTAGAAACCCAGCAGACGGCGCTCCCTCCCCACCATGCGGAGACTGCGAAAGCCGATGAGGCCCGCGCACATCAACGGCGCGGCGTGGACGTCGGTGTACTCGGGCGGCAGGGGGAAGCAGAAGCGCTGGTGGGCCACCGTGAACTCCGCGTAGCCACCATCCAGTTGATACCCCGTGAAGCGTGCCTGCTCGCAGAGGTTCTCCTGGCCGGCCAGACAGAAGCGGCAGTGGCCGCAGCTCCAGCCGAGCCAGGGGACGCCCACTCGCGTGCCCACGGGAATGGCCGTCGCCCGCTCGCCCGCCGCCTCCACCGTGGCCACGATTTCATGGCCTGGGACCAGCGGCAGCTTGGGCTTCGGCAGCTCACCGTCCACGACGTGCAGGTCGGTGCGGCAGACCGCGCAGGCGCGCACGCGGAGCAACAGCTCCTCCGGGCCGGGGCGAGGAATGGGCAGCCGCGTCTCATGCAGGGGCTGCCCGACCTCGCGCAGCACCATCGCGCGCATGCTCCCTTCCATGCTCCACCCCCTGGCGCCGCGCGCTCCAGCGCAGCGCGCCCGGGAGGAAGATGGGAGGGGCTCCTCAAATCTGCACCCCCGCGAGCAGGCCCGGCCACATGCGCACGGTGGTGCGGCCCTCGTCCGCGACGTGGCGCCACTGCGGCCCGATGCCCAGCTCCTTCCACGGGTCGCTGTCATCCCAGGTGACGAGCGTGTTGGCGCTGACGCCACCGAACACCGCGAAGTGCCGCGCCACCTGCCAGCCCGCCGTCAACCGGAGCTGCGCCAGGACATGCTTCGAGTCGTCGAAGAGCCGCTTCGTGTGGACGGTGCTGCTCACCGCGTCGATGTCGAAGAAGAAGCGGCCCGCGGGGATGTGGCCGCCCAGGCCCGCGCCCATGACATAACGGCGGCGGTCCTCGTCGATGGAGGGGCTGTAGCCCACCGTGAACAGTGAGTAGATGTGACGGCCGCCCAGCTTCACGCCCACGTTGGTGAGCGCCACGTCACTGGCCCAGACCTGCACATGCGCCTGACCACCACCGACGAAGCTGAGGATGCCCACTGCCTCGCCGTCCAACTCGCGGGCCACGTTGAGGATGCCCACCTGCGCGCCCGCCACGTTGTTGGCGATGTTGACGATGCCCACCTGCGCGCCATCCACCTCGCCGCCCACGTTGATGATGGAGAGCTGGGCGCCGGAGAGATTCCGCACGTAGCTGACACCCGAGGACATCTGGAGCCCCGTCATCTGCCCCGCCACGTTGAGGCCCGCGGCGGCCTGGAGCCCGTGAACCCGCTCCGGCGCGATGTTGGCGCCCACCGCGGCCTGGAGCCCGCGCACCGGGCCGCCCGAAACGTTGGCGCCCACGCCGAGCTGCGCGCCCAGCAGGCCCTTCCCCGCGACGTTGACGGCCACGGCCACCTGCGTGCCATTCACCTCGCCCGGCGCGATGTTGCCACCCACCGCGAGCTGCGCGCCTTCCGCGTTCCCGCGCACCACGTTGACGCCCACCGTGGACTGGAGGCCCAGCAGGTCCGCGCCGGCCACGTTGGCGCCCACGGAGAACTGGGCGCCCGTCACCGGCCCCCGGGCCAGGTTGGCGCCCACCGCGAGCTGCGCGCCGCTCAGCCCACCCT
>NZ_VHLB01000185.1:0-3527 GCF_006547365.1 Myxococcus sp. AB056
ACGTGTCCGTTCCCTCGGACGACATGTGGGCCTTGGGCACTGTCCTCTACCGCCTCCTCACGGCGAGGTTGCCCTTCGACGCGGGGACGGACGCGGAGTACGTCCAGAGTGTCATTGGCAAGTCGCCTGTGCCCCCTCATTACGTCAACCGCTTCGTCCCGGAGCGGCTGGGCATGTTGTGCATGCGGCTGCTGGAGAAGGACCCTGCTGCGCGTCCCGATGCGAGCACTGTCTGTGCGGCCCTGGAGGAGCTCCTGGCCGGGGCGGAAGGGGAGGCGTGGGACACGCCCCTGTTTGACGCCTATGGCCCGAACTCGGCCACCACCGAGAACGAGGGCAAGGTGAACAAGCTGGAGCGGTGGGCGAAGCGGCCCCTGCGCCAGATGCGTCGTGGCAAGGCGCCGGGGCCGGAGCTGCCGGAAGTCCCAGGCGAAGGCAGGCCCGCGGCATTGCCGCCCGAGGCCCCGCTGGTGCCTGCGGCCACGCGGCCCGTGGAGGCGCAGCTGCCGGGCTTGGCGCTCGAGGCCAGGGTGGGGGCGGAAGCCGCGATGGAGGCGGACGCCGCGCTGCTAGTGGCGCCTGTGGCCCCCGTCGTCGAGGCAGGGCGGCGCTCGTTTCTCTCGCGACGCCGGCTGGGGCGTGTGCTGGGGGCGGGGCTGCTGACCATGACCCTCGCGTCTGGGGCGTACTTCTCTCAGCGGACGGCCTCACCGCAGCCGCAGGCCGGCCCCGGTCAAGAAGTAGCGGCATATGCCAAGAAACCTCAAGCTGCCCCGGCCGCAGCTCCCACCGGGCCGGAGGCAACACCTGCGGCCGTCGCGCCCCCTGCGACGCTTCCCGAGGTGACTGCAACCGTGACGACCCCCCAGAATGACACCGTTTCCTCCCCGCCAGCGCCTGCGAAGAAGGCCGCGAGGAGCGTCCGCACTGCCCTGGCGACGACGGCCCTTTGTGGCGCGCTGGCCTGCTCTGGTCCCCAGGTGCGCCCTGCTCCGGACCCCGAACCGTGCCCGGCAGGCGCCACCAAGGGCATGAAGAAGCTCGGCATGGAGATTGGGGACAAGGAGGGCGCGAGCTTTATCCGGGGGGATCAAAAAGTCGTAACGGTGAGGGAAGGCACTGCACAGATCATTGTGGGGTCGGACTACGCCACGCTATCTGGGCGGCTCATTATTGCCGACCGCGTCTATGTCCGACTGACGCGAGCGCGATTTCGCGGAGAGAGCTTCCCCGTGTGCCTGGAGGTGCTGGACTCCTCTCGCAACCGTGGACTGGCGATAAAGGACGGAGGAGGGGATACCGGCAAGGCGCGCGTGTACTCTGCTGTTTGGGTCAAGGCGGTGAGCGAGTTTGAATGAAGTGCCGCTTTTTGGCTGACGCCAATGAGTCGCCGCTGGCTTGGTCAAGGAGAAACGTCGAGTGCATCATTCCGTGTCGGCCGTGCTGCTTTCCCTCTTTCTCTCAGGAGCGGGGGCAGCTCTGGCGCAGTCGCCCGCTTCCACCGTGGGGCTGAGCGTTCGCCGAATTGAGCTGGTCTCGGATGACACTCAGCCAGTGGCTGAAGTGGCGGTGAGCCCAGGGCTCTCGACGGTGTTCATCTTCGATTCGGAGGTGAGTCGAGAAGGGGTGACGCTCGAGGGGCGCGAGCGCTTCGCGGTCCTGGATGCCGGCCTCAGCACGTTGCGCCTGGTTCCTTCGGAGAAGCTCTTTCCAGGAGAGCGGCTCAGGTTGACGGTGCGCTTCCTGGATGGAGCGGCCCCGGCGAGTGCGACGTTTGTCTTGGTCGCGCACCCCGCACGGTCGGAGGCGCATGTCGAAGTCTATCGACGCAAGAGGAGTGTCGAGACATACCAGGAGGAAGTCCGCCTGGCGCGCATCGAGGCTGAGCAATGCCGAGAGGAAAATGAGCGCCTGCGCTCGGAGCGAAGTGCTCCTGATGGGCTGACGGGACTCATCTCGACAGCAGTCCTCAGCGGACGAGGCGTTGATTTCCGCGACCTGACTGAGGGTGTGACCCAGGCCCCAGGAGGGGCAGCAGCCAAGAATTTTGTCTATGCATACCGTACAGCCCGCAGGGTGGCTGTTGAGGTCCACCTCAATTCACGGGGGGACGCCCAACCGTGGACAGCAGTCGGTGCGATGCTCAGGGGCAAGGCCAACGAGGAGCTGAAGGTGCTCCGAGTGTGGCAGTCGGGCCCTCTTGCCCCCGGTTCAACGAACCAGCGCGTGGTGGTAGAGGCCGAGTCAGCATCCGAGTCCCCTCAAGGACCCTTCACGCTGAAGCTCTGGGACGCGGATGGGCGCCGCACCATCACCCTGGGCAACGTCACATTCCCTTAACTCCAGTGAGGGCCGCCGCAAGCCCTTTCGTGGGTTTCCGGCGTTTGGGGGCTTGTGCGGAGTGTTAATCTAGGGTCCAATGGTCTATACCAATAGGTATAGTTCATTCTGGCGTGCCCTGGAGGGCGATGTGTTCCCCACTGTGCTGGAGAGCATGCGCGCGACTGCGCGTTTCCTTGGTGGCTGCGGAGAGCGCCCGGAGGGCGACGCGCTTGATCCACCTTCATAGCTCCGCTTCGAAGTAGGCATTGGGCTCTCGTGCTGCGCAGAGGACCTTCGGCACCGCCATGCGAGGCACGTGCCGGCGGAAGCCGTGCGCCGAGTAGCCGTCTGCGCTTCGTCGGGCTGTGTGCCTGACGGACGCTGAGGGGCCCTTCCTCCGTCATCCCTATTCGCGTTTGGAGTCATGGGCGGGGCCGGGCTTTCCTGGCACCGAGACGTGACACGTCTGTCTGCTGTTGTGACTGCGCTGGGGCTCCCTGGCGTCGTGACGTGACACGTCTGCCCATAGCTTGGCCCAGTCGGCCAGCCGACGACTCCCTTAATGCAATTCATTCATCCCACGGCCCGGCGCTCTGCCGGGTTGAACGGGAAGCCTCTGTCCATTGCCCCTCCTTCGGGGCTTTCACAGGAGACGTCGATGTTCATGCGTTGGGCTGTCGTGTTGCTGTTGGTGTTCCCTGGAGCGGGGTTGGCGGAGGAGATTGCCTATCCTGAAGACTACGTGGCCGAGGAGGAAGTCGACCCTGTTGAGGCAGACGGGGACGCGCTGCTCGAGCCTTCCGTGGACGAGGGGGATGCCCTGGTCGACGAGGGGGACGCCCAGCCCGAGGCCGCGCCCCCGGCCTCGTCCAACTCGGGCTCTCGCTGGGCGAACCGGCTGAGCCTGGAGACCACGACATGGGCGCTGCTGCCTCGCCGTGGGGCGGGAACGGACGAAGGGTTCCTGCGGGTGCATCCGCGGCTGGAGGTCGTCAAACCAGGCTTCCTCCAAGTCGAGCTGGGCGCTCCCGTGCGCCTGCGCATGTGGGGTGGGGAGGCGGGGGGCAGTCTGGTGCGCAAGGAGGACTGGGACGAGCTCTCCGACTGGGGGCAGGTGGTGCAGAACCTGATGGTGGGGGGCGACGCGCCGAACTTCGTGTGGGTGGGCGCGTTGGAGTCCTACACGCTGCTGTCCGGGCACCTGG
>NZ_VHLB01000186.1:0-3433 GCF_006547365.1 Myxococcus sp. AB056
CGCGGAAACCCCACGCGCCCCAAAACGGAAAACCCCCGGTGTCCACGAGGGACACCGGGGGTTTCTCAAAAAGAATCCGGCAGCGACCTACTCTCCCGCGCGGTTTCCCGCGAAGTACCATCGGCTCTGGAGGGCTTAACTTCCGTGTTCGGGATGGGAACGGGTGGGACCCCTCCGACATAGCCACCGGAAAACAAGCGACAGTGCATACAAAGGGTAAGTTTCAATTCATTGCTGAGCGAAGTCTCGCTGTGCGCAGTGTGAGTCTTCCAGGCGAGTGCAAAGAAGCACTCGAGCCTCGGCCTTGGCCCCGAGTCCCTTACTCCCCTTGAGGGGGCATGCAAGAGAATGGGGAAAGTAAGCCTCACGACCAATTAGTACCGGTTAGCTGAACGTGTTACCACGCTTACACACCCGGCCTATCAACGTCGTAGTCTTCGACGGGTCTTCAGGGGCTTGCGCCCGGGATACCTGGTCTTGAGGTCGGTTTCCCGCTTAGATGCTTTCAGCGGTTATCCAATCGGCACATGGCTACCCAGCGATGCCTCTGGCGAGACAACTGGTACACCAGCGGTGCCTCCAACCCGGTCCTCTCGTACTAAGGTCAGAGCCTCTCAAGTATCCTACGCCCACAGCAGATAGGGACCAAACTGTCTCACGACGTTTTGAACCCAGCTCGCGTACCGCTTTAATTGGCGAACAGCCAAACCCTTGGGACCTGCTCCAGCCCCAGGATGCGATGAGCCGACATCGAGGTGCCAAACCTCCCCGTCGATGTGAACTCTTGGGGGAGATAAGCCTGTTATCCCCGGAGTACCTTTTATCCGTTGAGCGATGGCCCTTCCATTCAGGACCACCGGATCACTATGACCTGCTTTCGCACCTGCTCGACGTGTCCGTCTCGCAGTCAAGCTCCCTTATGCCATTGCACTCGACGCCCGGTTTCCAATCGGGCTGAGGGAACCATCGCGCGCCTCCGTTACTTTTTGGGAGGCGACCGCCCCAGTCAAACTACCCACCAGACAGTGTCCCAATCCCGGCTGACGGGACATGGTTAGACACCAGAAATCAACAGGGTGGTATTTCACCGTTGCCTCCACCGAACCTAGCGGCCCGGCTTCAAAGGCTCCCACCTATCCTACACAGTCAATCCCTAGTGTCACTGTCAAGTTATAGTAAAGGTTCACGGGGTCTTTCCGTCTTGCTGCGGGTAAACTGCATCGGCACAGCTATTTCAATTTCGCTGAGTCCCTCTCCGAGACAGCGCGGAAGTCGTTACTCCATTCGTGCAGGTCGGAACTTACCCGACAAGGAATTTCGCTACCTTAGGACCGTTATAGTTACGGCCGCCGTTTACTGGGGCTTCGGATCATCGCTTCACCTTGCGGCTGACGAATCCCCTTAACCTTCCAGCACCGGGCAGGAGTCAGACCCTATACGTCGGCTTGTCGCCTTCGCAGAGTCCTGTGTTTTTGGTAAACAGTCGCTACCGCCATTTCTCTGCAACCTCTCTCAGCTCCGGCTGTACGCCTTCACCTACCAGAGGCCCACCTTCTTCCGAAGTTACGGTGGAAATTTGCCTAGTTCCTTGGAGGAGAGTTCTCTCAAGCGCCTTAGGATTTTCTCCTCGCCCACCTGTGTCGGTTTACGGTACGGACACCCTGTAAGCTCCCTACGGGACTTTTCTTGGAAGCAGAGCATCAGCGACTTACCCCTTACGGGGCGCCATCGAGTCTCGGGGATAACTGCCGCGCCTTTATTCGTACGCGACACCCCTACGCCTTTAGACTGACACAACCACCGGTCAGCTCGCCTAGCTTTCTCCGTCCTCCCTTAGTTCAACGCTCACAAGATGGTGCAGGAATATTAACCCGCTTTCCATCACCTACGCCTTTCGGCCTCGGCTTAGGTTCCGACTAACCCTGGGAAGATTAACTTGACCCAGGAAACCTTGGGCTTACGGCGAGGGGGTTTCTCACCCCCTTTAACGCTACTCATTTCGGCATCAGCACTCCCAGCCGCTCCAGCCGCCTTTTCAGTCGACCTTCGCTGCAACTGGGACGCTCCCCTACCGCCACACGCTTTACGTGTGACCCGAAGCTTCGGCACTAGTCTTGAGCCCCGTTACATTTTCGGCGCGGCCTGTCTTGACCAGTGAGCTATTACGCTTTCTTTAAAGGATGGCTGCTTCTAAGCCAACCTCCTGGTTGTCAATGACCTGCCACATCCTTTCTAGTGTTCACTTAGACTAGATTTGGGGGCCTTAGCTGTCGGTCTGGGTTATTCCCCTCTTGCCAATGGACGTTATCACCCACTGACTGCGTCCCGGGATAACAATTGCCGGCATTCGGAGTTTGGTACGGTTTGGTAATCTGGTGAGACCCCTAGCCGTTCCAGTGCTCTACCTCCGGCATTGAATTGCCCGAGCCGATACCTAAATATCTTTCGGGGAGAACCAGCTATCACGGAGTTTGATTGGCCTTTCACCCCTACACACAGCTCATCTCAGAAATTTTCAACTTTCACGAGTTCGGTCCTCCATGCGGTGTTACCCGCACTTCAACCTGGCCATGTGTAGATCACCCCGCTTCGGGTTATAATACACGCAACTATACGCCCTATTCGGACTCGCTTTCGCTCCGGCTCCACCTAACGGCTTAGCCTCGCTACGTATATTAAGTCGCCGAATCATGATGCAAAAGGTACGCTCTCGCACTGGGTTGCCCCGTAGTGCTCGAACTGCTTGTAGACATGCGGTTTCAGGTTCTTTTGACTCCCCTTACCGGGGTTCTTTTCACCTTTCCCTCGCGGTACTTGTTCACTATCGGTCGCCAAGGAGTATTTAGCCTTACCGGATGGTCCCGGCTGATTCAGGCAGGATTGCACGTGTCCCGCCCTACTTGGGTAACCCACTCAGCTCCAACTCGCTTTCGCGTACGCGACTATCACGCTCTTTGGTGCCTCTTTCCAGAGGCTTCCGCTAGCAAGTCAAAGTCCTACCGTGGACCCGCTACCCCGACGCCACTTTCGTGGTTTCGGTTTGGGCTTCTCCCATTTCGCTCGCCACTACTTTGGGAATCACTCATTGTTTTCTCTTCCTCAGGGTACTGAGATGTTTCACTTCCCCTGGTTAGCTCCATTCCACCTATGTATTCAGTGAAAGGTAACGCCGCTATTCGCAGCGCTGGGTTTCCCCATTCGGACATCCCCGGATCAACGCTCGGTTGACAGCTCCCCGGGGCTTTTCGCAGCCACCCGCGTCCTTCATCGCCTCTTGGCACCTAGGCATCCACCGCACGCCCTTAGTAGCTTACTTGCCCTAATCTCTTGTTTCACGCCCGCCTCCCGGCGGATTGTCGAAACTCGAAACCAAGGCCCAGACTCCTGCTCTTCGCAGCAAGCCTGGAAGACTTCTTGTTACTTACGCTTGATT
>NZ_VHLB01000187.1:0-3330 GCF_006547365.1 Myxococcus sp. AB056
CCCCAGGCCGCCTCAGTCGTCGTCGCGGCCCAGGTGCACGGCGAAGCTCTCCTCGTCGCGGGACACCTGCACCGTCCAGGGACGGCAGCACACCGGGCAGTCCTCGATGTACGTCTCCGAGGCCACACCAATGGGGTCCACGGCGACCTCCACTTCCTCACCGCAGTAGGGGCAGAGCTGGGCGGCGGATTCCGCGAAGGGCTGCATGGCAGGGTCTCCTCATCACGGACTCAGCGTCCGCGCATCTAGACGGTAGAATGCCGAGCCATGGCCTCTCCTTCCCGGAATCGCATTGGCGACATCCTCGTCAAGGCACGCGTCATCGACGACTTGCAACTGCGCAGCGCACTGGCCACCCATGACCAGTGGGGCGGACGTCTGTCACGCATCATCGCGGACCTGGGTCTGGCCACCGACGACGTCATCACCGAGGCCATCTGCCAGGGCCTGGGAATGCAGCGCATCCAGTTGGGCAACGTCACGCGCGACGCGGGCGCGCTCTCACGCGTGGACGTGAGCCTCGCCGAACAGAAGGCCGTCTTCCCGGTGTCGCTCAAGGACAACGGCAAGACGCTGGTGCTGGCCATGGCGGACCCCACGGACCTCGTCACCTTGGACCAGGTGGCGGCGAAGAGCCGCGCCCGCGTGGTCGTCATGGTGGCGGGCGAGCGTGAAATCGAACACGCCATCCTCCGCCACTACCGTGGCCAGGAGCCCGTCGTCAGCACGCGCTTCGGCGGCAACAAGCGCCCGAGCAGCTCGGACGCGCCGGAGGACGAGGACGAGTTCAAGGTCGTCGACATGAGCGGCAACACGGTGGTGAAGCGCATCGCCGACATCACCCCGCCCGCTCCCGCCGCAGCGCCTTCGTCCGCGCCCCGCGCGCCGGAGCGCGCCCCCGCCCCAGGCGCTGGCGCCAGCGCCGCGGACATCCTCGACGAGATTCTGGCGGGTGGCGCGCCCGCCAACGAGTGGACGGACGAGGACCTCAAGCGGCTGCAGACGGTGCAGCAGAACCAGGAGAAGAGCTCCAAGATTCTGCGCGCGCTGCTCGAGCTGCTGCTGGAGAAGAACCAGCTCCAGCAGCGCGAACTGGCGGCGCGGATGCGGCTGTAGGGCGCGCCCTCAGCCGGCGCCGGAGCCCGCTTCCAGCAGCTCGCGGCCGGTGAGCCCCAGCAGGTAGAGGATGCTGTCCAGGCCGCCCGCGGAGATGGACGTGTCGGCCGCGGCGCGCAGCTTGGGCTTCGCCCGGAAGGCGATGCCCAGCCCGGCGCGCTCCAGCATCAGCAAGTCGTTGGCGCCGTCTCCCACGGCGACCACCTGGTCCAGCAGGATGCCCTCCGCCTGTGCCAGCGATTCCAACAGCTCCGCCTTGCGCTGCGCGTTGACGATGCGGCCCACGGTGCGGCCGGTGAGCTTCCCGTCCTGAATCTCCAACTCGTTGGAGTACGCGAAGTCGATGCCCAGCCGCGCCTTCAGCGCCTCGGCCGCCACGGAGAAGCCGCCGCTGATGACGGCGGTGCGGTAGCCCAGCCGCTTGAGCACGCGCACCAGCGTCTCCGCGCCCTCCGTCAGCGGCAGGTTCGCCGCGAGTTGGTGGACCACGGACGCGTCCAGGCCCCGCAGCAACGCCACGCGCTGACGCAGCGATTCGTCGTAGTCCATCTCGCCGTGCATGGCGCGCTCGGTGATGCGCGACACCTGCTCGCCCACGCCATGCGCGCGCGCCAGCTCGTCGATGACCTCGATGCGGATGAGCGTGGAGTCCATGTCCATGACGACCATCCGCTTGCCGCGCCGGAACAGGCTCTCGCGCTGCAACGCCACGTCGAACCCGCCCGACTGCATGGACAGCTCCAGCAGCGCGTGCTTGAGCGCGTCGGGCGGCTGGCCCGGCGGCAGGCTGATGTGGATGTCCACCGAGCCCAGGTGCGGCTCGCTGAGGCGCGTGATTCGCTCCACGTTGGCGCCGTGCCCCGCGAGCACCTGCGTCAGCGCATGAAGCTCCCTCGCGCCCAGGGCGCGGCCCACGGCGGTGACGACGTGGCGCGCGGACGCGGCGGGCGTGGCAGCCGCCTCCACCGCCTGGAAGTCCAGCGTCACGCCCAGCGTCTTCGCGGCGGACAGCAGCGTCTCCAGGGTGCCGCTCGCCGGGGAAAGACGCACCAGCAGGCAGAGCGTGAGGCGCCCCTGCACCACCACCTGCTCCACGTCGAGCAGCTCGGCGCCCGCTTCCGCCAGCAAGCAGGTGAGGCGCGAGACGATTCCGGGATGGTCCTTCCCGGTGACGGTGATGAGCACGCTTTCGGACAGGGGCGGAGTCATGGCGCCACGGAGTGTGGCAGCCCCCAACGTGCGCGGCGAGCCCCGAGTGCGCCGGGGCCCGGCCGCTCGTCCGTCACTCCTTCGGCGTGTCCGAGGAGATGACGAGGTCGCCCTTGGCGAGGAACTCCTTGTCCGGGAACGCCGTGTAGAAGTCCTCCAACATGGCGTCCACGTCCGGGTAGCGCTGCTCGCGCTTGTCCTGGGTGGCCTTGTCGAAGAGCTGGTCGAGGCCGCTGGGGGCCTCCGGGTTGACCTCGGAAGGCAGCGGCGAGCGGCGGCCCGGAATCTGCCCGGTGAGCATCTCGTAGAGCAGGATGCCCAGCGCGTAGACGTCCGCGGAGGCACCCGGCTCCTTGCCGCCCCGGTTCATCAGCTCCGGCGCCATATAGGCCATGCCACCCGTGCCCACGAAGACCTGGGGCATGCCCTTGGTGGCGTCCACCTCCACCACGCGGCCCAGGCCGAAGTCGGCCAGCTTCGCGTTGCCGTACACGTCGAAGAGCACGTTCTCCGGCTTGATGTTGTGGTGCGTGAGGCCCGCGGCGTGCGCGGCCCGCAGCCCATAGGCCATCTGCAGGAAGGCGCGCAGCGCGAAGGGCACCGGCACGCCGTTGCCACCACCCGCGTCCAGCCGCTCACGCAGGCTGCCCTGCATCAGCTCCAGCACGAAGTACGGCCGGGCGGCGTCCACGTTCTGGTCCACCACCTGGACCACGCCCGGGTGGCGCACCTGCGCCTGGGCGCACAGCTCCTTCTTCAGGCGCTTGAGCACCTCGCCCCGCTGCAGGAAGGAGAAGTAGCCGAAGATGTCCTTCAGCTCCTTGAGGCAGATGTCCAGGCCCAGCGCGGTGACACGCCCCTTGAAGACGGTGCCCAGCGGCCCGGTGCCGATGGGGTCGAACTTCTGGTAGCGCAGGTCCAGCTCGGCGCCCTTCGGAGCGGGAGCGGCGGGCGCTGCTGCGGCGGCGGAGGTGGAAGCGGGGGGAGGAGACATGGGGGCGGCGG
>NZ_VHLB01000188.1:0-3257 GCF_006547365.1 Myxococcus sp. AB056
GAGACGGGCGGGACGGTGTCACTCTCCGCCGCCGCGCCCGAGCCGGACTACGCCGTCGAGGCGAAGAACGCGCAGCCGTCCGGCCTGGTGGTGCAGGTGAAGCCCCTTCATCAGACGCAGTTCATCGTGGAGAACGCCGAGCGCGTGAGGGTCCAGTCCTCCGCGGTGGTCGAGGCGTCGCTCGGTGAGCCGAATCAAATCATGGTCCAGGGGCTGAGCCTGGGCGTATCCGAGGTGCTCGTGTGGCGCCAGGGCAGCAGGCTGCCCCTGAGCGTGCGCGTGGAGGTCGCCAAGTGAGCCGGCGCGACGCACGCGGAATGACGCTGCTGGAGGTCAGCATCGTCCTCGCCATCATCGCGGTGCTGGCCGCGCTGGCCTACGCGGGCTACGCGCAGCTCAGCGCGCGGGCGGGACCGCAGAACGCGGCCGCCGACCTGTCCGGCGCGCTCGCCGAGGCCCGGGCCCGCGCCGTGGACCGTCAGGCCGACGTGTGGCTCATCATCTACCCGGACATCAATCCGGAGGGTCAGGCCGGCGCGGGCAATGGCGCCTGGTTCCTGCTGGAGGACCGCCTGCGCAACTTCGGAGACGCCGCGGGCGCCGGCGGACAGCTGAGCTTCGGCACCTTCTCGCCCCCGCTGGCCATCCAGCCTTCCGCGGACCAGGGCCGGTTGATGGACTCCATGTACCTGGACCGCTACTCGCAGCGCACCGTGCGCTTCGGCGCCAGCGGCAACCTGGAGTGGACCGGCATCTTCGAGGGACTGGCCGCCACGGACTGCAGCTTCTGCAGCGGCGCGCCGCGGCGGGGCGCCATCGTCTTCCGCGGTGACGGCTCCGCGCGCTTCGTGGACGGCGCGGGCCAGGCCGTCATCCCCGCCGGCAACGGCACCGTGAATCGGGCCGCGTCACTGGCGCTTCTCTCCACCGACGGGCAGCGCGAATACCTCTTCGCCGTCTCCGCGCCCGTTGGCTTCGTCGACATGAGGGTCAACCGATGAGGCGCCTGAATCCCGCATCCCGCCGCGCCCACATGCGCGGCGCCACGCTCATCGAAGGCATGGCGGCCGCCGCCATTCTCGCCATGGGCATCAGCGGCGTCTTCGGCGGGCTCATCTTCGCCAGCCATCAGAACGCTGCCGCCAACCGCCTGTCGCAGGCCAGCGCCATCGCCTCGCAGGTGCGCTCCGGCCTCCAGCTCCAGGGGCGCGCCCGCCTCTTCGCGGACACCGGGCCGCTGTCCAGCGCGCGCTGCGCCGGCGCCGCGGAGACGCTCGAGCTGGCCGGCGGCCTCTCCACCCTGCCCGACGCCTGCGTCGTGGACCTGGACGCCTTCGAGGCCGGGGCCGGAGACGCGCTGCTCCGCGTGGTGCCCGGCTACTCGCCGGAGGAGAGCGAGCACTACCGCCGCGTCCTCGTCTGGACGCCGGCGCAAGCCATCGACTCGGTCGCGGTGGTGGTGTCCTTCCGCAGCGCCGGCCAGCGCCGCTACGTCAAGCAGTTCGTCGCGCTCTACAACCCGGCGGAGAACGGCGCGGGGGTGGAGCTGTGAACAACCCCAGGATGCACGCGCGCCGCGGCTTCACGCTCATCGAGTTGCTGGTCGGCATCACCGTCTCCTCGGTGGTGCTGCTGGCGGTGGCGGGGACCATCATCGCCGTCAACAACATCTTCCAGAACAACACCGTCTCCAAGACGGCCGTCGAAGGCAGCCGCGTAGGCACCGACTTCCTCAACCGCACGCTGCGCTACGCGGGCTACGGGCTGGACCCCGCCATCGCCTTCGACTTCGACACGGTGGGCCTGCCGGAGGCCCGCAAGGACAACTACACGCAGGAAGTGGAGAACTGGGGCCACTTCGTCACCGACGACCTGGCCTTCCGCTACCGCGACCCGATGTTCCTGCGCCGCGGCCAGCTCGACGGCACCGGGGCGGGGCCCTTCCAGTTGGAGCTGGAGCCCGCCGCGACCTTCGGCCAGCCGCTGCGCCAGGGGCAGGCCATGCTCATCGCCTGCCCAGGCGGTCAGGACTACTTCCTCGGGCGGCTGACGGCGGACGTTGCCGCGGATGGCACCAGCGCCATGCTGAACACCGCGCTCGCCGCGGGCCTCCCGGGCGATGTGCCCAAGTCCTGCATGTCGGACACCGGCCGCATGCCCTTCGTCATGCTGGTGCATGAGAAGCGGCTGCGCGTGGAGGCGTTCGGTGGGCGCCCGTACCTGGTCGTGAGGCACGGCTGGGCGGCCAACGCCGACTTCGACCCCATCGCCGTGGACGTGGAGTCCTTCCAGGTCAGCTACCAGATGAACCGGCCGCCCGCGAACTCCGCGTGCTGCGCCGGCCTGGCCGCCCCCGACGGCGCCGTGGGCAGCGGCATGGCCTGGGTGCTGGGTGACGAGGACGCCGTCGTGCTGCCCAAGAACGACGACCAGGTTCCCGCGCCCACGTACAGCACGCCGTACGACGCGCCCCTCCGCTACAACATGAACCCGGCCAACATCCGTTCGGTGGGCGTGGGCCTCACGGTGCGCTCGGTGCGCCCGCTGCCCTCCGGCTCGAAGAACCAGGCCCGCAGGCTCTTCAACGCGGACCCCGTGAATCCCGAGGACATGTTCTTCCGCACCACCGTGGAGACGTCCGTCCGCATTCCCAACATGACGTCCCGCGCCTTCTTCATCCCCGAGCTGCGCGCCGAAGGCGTCGCCGGTGACCTCAAGAACGTCTGGGGAGGCTAGCCATCATGACCCACTTCGCCTCACGCCGGGGCAGCGCCCTGGCCATCACCCTGATTGCCCTGACGGTGCTGCTGCTGCTCGTCGCGGGCGCCATCACCTTCACCGGCCGCAACCAGTCCGCCGCCGTGGCCAAGACGCGCAGCGACCGCGTGGAGGCCTGCGCGGAGACGGCGCGACGCTACCTGCTGTCGCGGCTGAAGGTCTTCGGCACCGGCGCCGTGCCCGTCACCAGCATCAGCCTGGAGCAGGTGCTGCAAGACGACCAGGTCATCGCCGACAGCAGCGTCATGCGCACCGCCCACCTGGGTGACACCGCGTCGGCGCCCACCGCGGCGGTGCTCGCCTCGTCCTCGTTCAGCAGCGGCAAGGACCAGGTGAGCGACGCGGCCAACACCCTTCGAGAAGGCACGGCCGGCGGCAGCTACTACCGCGTGGTCGTCATGTGTGACGAACCCGGAGGCCGGCAGGCCGAGACCGAGTTCGTCTTCCGCTTCGGCATCTGACCCCTTCCGCCCCCGCCC
>NZ_VHLB01000189.1:0-3082 GCF_006547365.1 Myxococcus sp. AB056
GGGGAAATCTCGGGAATGGGCATGGCGTGACGTCCTCAGGCGGGCATGGGGGCGGCGCAGAAGCGCTCGTAGTCGATGAGCTCCACCGTCGCGCCCGGCGCGCACACGGGGCACTGCGTGTCCCGACGCAGCTTGAGCTCCTGGAAGCGGGTGCCCAGCGCGTCGAAGGTGAGCAGCCGCCCCACCAGGGACTCACCCTGGCCGAGGATGAGCTTGAGCGCCTCGGTGGCCTGGAGCAGACCGATGAGTCCGGGCAGCACGCCCAGGACGCCGGCCTCCGCGCACGAGGGCGCCAGCTCGGGAGGGGGCGGGGCGGGGTAGAGGCAGCGGTAGCAGGGGCCCTGGCCGGGGACGAAGGACGTCACCTGGCCCTCGAAGCGGAAGATGGAGCCGTGGACGTTGGGCTTGCCGAGCATGACGCACGCGTCATTGAGCAGGTAGCGCGTGGGGAAGTTGTCCCCGCCATCCAGCACCAGGTCGAAGCCTTCCAGAATCGTCAACACGTTGTGCGAGGTGAGGCGCTCCTCGAAGCCCACCACCTTCACGTCCGAATTGAGCGCTTCGATGGCGGCTCGGGCGCTGGCCACCTTGGGCTGTCCCTGACGCTCGCGGGTGTGGATGACCTGCCGCTGGAGGTTGCTCAGGTCGACCACGTCCGAGTCGACGATGCCCAGTGTTCCCACCCCCGCGGCCGCGAGGTACAGCGCCGCCGGCGAGCCCAGTCCGCCGGCGCCCAGCAGCAGGACGCGGGCTTGAAGCAGCTTGGCCTGGCCCGCCTCACCTACCTCGGGGAGGCTCAGGTGGCGGCGGTAGCGCTCCTTCTGCTCCGCGGTGAGGACGAAGGGCTTCTCCACTGGCAGGGCTGCGTCACTCCACCGGTTGTAGCCGCCGGCCAGGGATGACACACGCTCGTACCCCAGCTCCTTCAGCGTCTTGGCGGCCAGGGCGGAGCGGGTGCCCCCGGCGCAGTAGACGACCAGCTCCTCGTCCCGCTGGACCTGGCTTTCGATGCGCAGCTCCAGGTAACCCCTGGGAATATGGAGGGCGCCTGGCAGCCGGCCACCGGCGTATTCGTCCGCCTCCCGGACGTCCAGCAGCCGCACGGAGGCCCGGGCGTCCAGCAGCCGCTTCACGTCGTCCACGGAGACCTCGCGAATCTCCTGTTTCACTCCGGCCAGCAGCGTCTGGAAGGTCCGAGCCATGTCGGATGCATATAACCCAGGGGCTGGGCCCATGGATTTTCCGGGCCCGGGCGTTATAAGTCCCTTAGAGGAGACATGGATATGGACAGCACCCCCACGACTTCCGCCGCCCCCGCCGCCTCGCCGGCTTCCCAGGCCACTCCGGTGGCCGTGCGCCTGACGGACGCCGCCATCCAGCAGGTGAAGAGCGTCATCAAGGCCCAAGGCTTCGAGGGCTACTTCTTCTCCATCCGCGTCGTGCCAGCTGGCTGCAGCGGCCTGGGCTATGACTTGAACCTGGTCAAGGAGTCCAAGGCCGGTGACACCGTCTGGGAGCAGGATGGCGTGAAGATCGCCTCCGACCCGATGAGCAGCCAGTACCTCGGGGGCACGGAGATTGACTACGTCTCCGCCATCACCGGTTCGGGCTTCAAGTTCAACAACCCGAACGCGAAGTCCTCCTGCGGCTGCGGCACGTCGTTCACGACCTGAGCCGCACCGCCGCGGTATCGCCCGTGACACGGGCGGGAAGGCCGGGCCGGGGCGGATGTCTCGCCCGGCCTTCGTGCGTCAGGCACCCGCGATGGGCGTCATCACCTTCAACCAGGACTGGTTCTCCTTCTGCCGGGCCAGACGCAGCGTCCGGCGTGTCTGGGCCTCCTGGAAGGCCATGCGGTCCGCGTCCGTCTCCATCAGCAGGGGTGGCACCGGCACGCGCTGGCCGTCCTTGTCGATGGCCACGAAGGTCAGCAGCGCGCTGGTGGTGAGGTGACGCTCGCCGGTGAGGGGGTTCTCCGCGTGCACCGTGACGCCCACCTCCATGGAGGTGCGGAAGGCGGCCAGCACCCGGCCGTGCAGCAGCGCGACCCAGCCCACCTTGATGGGGGCGTGGAAGTGCAAATCATCCATGGAGGCCGTCACCACGACCTGCCGGCAGTGGCGCTGCGCGGCCACGGCCCCGCAGATGTCAATCCACTGCATCACCTTGCCGCCGAAGGCAGCATCCAGGTTGTTGGCGTCCGGAGGCAGGATGAGCTGGGTCATCACCACCTCCGTGTCCTTCGGATTCTTCGCGCTCAGGTCGGTCATCTCGCACCTTGGGTTGTCGGACGGAGCCTGCGGCCGGGCCGCGCCGGTTCATCCGGTGGATATCCCAAGCTCTAACGCGATGGGCCAGACAATGTCCGCGCAGGTGACAGGCGCGGGCGCGGCGCTCAGGCCAGGAAGGTGGAGACGCGGTCGAGGAACTCCTCGCGTCCCCGGCCTCGCCGGATGTCCTGCTTCGACACGTCCATGGTGAGGCAGTCCACGCCGTACTTCTCCTGCAGCACCAGGGGGAAGCTGGCGTAGTAGCCGTTGAGGCCCCGAAGGAACTGGTGGCGGATGCCCTTCTCCTCCTCGCGTCCCCGGGTACGGATGCGCTGGAGGAGCACCTCCACGCTGCCGACCTCGAAGCAGATGACCTTGTCGGGCCGGATGATGTGGCGCGACAGCCGCTGGAAGTACTCGTAGTACAGGTCCAGCTCCGCGTTCGTCAGGTGTCCCAGGCCGTGGAGGTACTTGGCGAAGATTTCCGGGTCCTCGTACAGGGTGCGGTCCTGCACGCAGCTGCGGCGGTACGAGTGGATGAGCTCGTGGTGTTCGACGCGCCGGATGAGGAACTCGAGCTGGAGCGTGAAGGACCACCGCGACATGTCCGCGTAGTAGTCACGCAGGAATCGGTTGTCGATGACGGGCTCGTCGAACAGCTCGTAGCCGAAGGCCTGGCTGATCATCTTCGCCGCCGTCGTCTTGCCCGCGCCGATGTTGCCCGCCAGCGCCACGAAGCGCCGCGCCTTGGGCACCTTGACGCGCAGCGTGTTGCGGGAACGCGGGGTGGCCGCGGGGGCCTCTTCCTGGGC
>NZ_VHLB01000018.1:0-117491 GCF_006547365.1 Myxococcus sp. AB056
GGCCTTCTCCGGGGGGAGGGCTGGAGCGTGCGCTATGATTCGGGCGTGGTGGTGTACCGCCACGGGCCCGAGGGGGCGTGGCGACCGCCGCTGCTGGTGGCCCGCGCCGCGCTCACCCTGGGCGAGCCCGAGGCGGAGTCGTATTCCCTCAGCCTGCCCATGAATGACTTCGGCCTTCGTCCGGGCCTCACCCTGGCCCTGCAAGGGAGCACGGAGCCCAAGGGCGACGCACGCTCCTGGGGCGTGGACGCGCTCCTGCGCCTGCGCCCGCTGGTGCTCTCAGCCGAGCTCCACCAGGTGGCTTCTCCCCAGGGACACGCGGTGCTCGCCCACGTTCGCGCGGGCCTCAACCTGCCGGGGCCAGGGGCCACGGTGCTCGAGCCGTGGGTGCTGGTGGCGCGAGTCACGGGCGGCGCCCTGGCGGACGCTCCGGGCGGGGCGCGGCTGGATGCCGGGCTTAGCTGGTATCTCCGCCGGCAGGCGCTTCGCGCCACGCTGGGTGGGAGCTGGCGGCCTCCAGGGCACGGCGCGTCCGGCGGTCAACTCGGCCTGTCGCTTCAGCACCGGCGCTAGGTTTGGCGCGATGTAACCTCCTGGCGCCATCCAGGAAGGCATCCTGGTGACTGGGCGTTCTTCCGATGAGGAGGCGAAGGGCGGATGTCGACGCGAACCGATGAGCAGTTGATGGAGGCCGCGCGCGCTGGCGACGACAAGGCCCTGGACGAGGTCCTCGCCCGCCACGAGAAGCAGGTGTACCGCTTTGGCCTGCGCATGTGCGGCTCCGAGGAGGACGCCATGGAGGTCCTCCAGGAGACGCTGTTCTCCGCCTTCCGAGGCATCCACGCGTTCCGGGGGGACGCGGCGCTGTCCACCTGGCTGTACCAGGTGGCCCGCACGCACTGCTTCCGCCTGCGCCGCCGTCGCGTCGGCGCGCCCGAGGACTTCCAGCCGCTCGACTCGCCCGCGGCCACGAACGTCGCGGCGGAGGAGGCGACGCCGGACATGGTCTCCCACGCGCGGCAGATGGGCGAGGTGTTGCAGGCGGCCATCCTCGCGCTGCCGGAGGCGCATCGAGAGGTGCTCATCCTCCGGGACGTGGAGGGGCTCACGGCCGAGGAGGCGGCCAGCGTGGTGGGCATCGAGGTGCGGGCGCTCAAGAGCCGGCTGCACCGCGCGCGGCTCCAGATGCGCGAGCACCTCGCCACCCTTCTGGGGGAGGGCGCCCACGGACAGGGCGCGGGGTGTCCGGAGCTGGCGCAGGAGCTGTCGGAGTTCGCCGCGGAGGAGGTGGACCAGGCCGCCTGTGTGCGCCTGGAGGACCATCTATCCCGCTGCCCCCGTTGCAGCGACGCGTGCGACGCGCTCAAGCGCACGGTGTCCCTGTGCCGGCGCATCCCCGGGGATGAGGTCCCCGCGCCCGTGCGCGCGGCGGTACGGCAGGCGCTGTCACGCGCGCTGCCCGCCTGAGCCCGCTCGCCTTGGCGCACCGGGAGCCCCGGGGGCGCGGCCTACGGGGCCGAACGGGCCTCCTCGGCGGCGGGCGCCGCGAGCGCAGCGTAGATGTCGAACCACGCCAGGTACGAACGCCAGGCCGGGTCTCGCAGCTCGACCAGGGTGCGGCGCGCCTTGCCCAGTCGCTGAGGCACGTCGAAGGGCAAGCCTCCGTCGCCCTTCACATTCAACTGGGCCGCGAACCAGAGCACGTCCAGTTGCCCCGGATCGACGTTCGCGTGCGTCCGCGCGACCAGCGAGTCGGAGTGCTTCAGCGCCTCGCCCAGCCAGCGCGCCGCCCGTGCCGGGTCCTGCTGGTCCACCGCGTTCTCCGCCAGCCGCAGCTCCGCCAGCGTCACGGCGCGGATGTCCTCATCGCGGTCCAACTGGTCGAACTGATCCAGGTACAGCTTGCGCCGCGTTTCGAGCGCCCGCGCCGCGGCGTCCAGGCGTCCCAGCCGGGTCTCCGCGTTCGCGCGCAGGCCCGAGGCGATGAGGCGGTAGGAGCGCAGGACATGCTCCGGCGTGGAGTGGGCCCACTTCAACGCGCTCCGAACACCGGGCGTCGCCAGGTCTCGCTCGACCTGTTCTATGTCCTCCAATGTCCGCTGCGGCTGACCAGCACCCAGCGCCGCGGCGCCGCGCGCCAGCCGCACCACCATCCGGTTGCGCAGGCCCTCTTCGTCCTGGGGGCTCGCTTCCACGAGCGGCAGCTCCCGGTCATAGAGCGTCAGCGCCCGTTCGAAGCGGCCCGCGGCGAGGTTGTAGAGCGCGGCGCGGTCCAGGGCCAGCGGGAGGAACCTGGACAGCCGCTGCGTGGTCTCCACCATGGCCAGGGCCTTGTCCGCCGCCTGGGCCGCGTCAGCCTCACGGTCGACGTGGAGCAGCGCGTGGGCCCGCGCCATGGACACCGCGAGCCCCGCCCAATTGTCCACGTACGGCAGCTTGTCCCGCTGTTCGAGGTAGCCCAGGGCGATGTGGAAGTTGCCCACCTGCGTGTGCAGCAGCCCCAGCGCGCCGAGAATCATGGCCCGGTAGCGGACGTTGTTCCGCATCAGGTCCAGGGCCACCATGTAGTAGCGGTTGGCGCGCTCGGCGGCGGCGGGGTCGTGGTTGCGCAGGAAGTCCTCGTGATGGATGGCGCCCAGGAGCGCCTGCACCACGCGCTGGTTCTTCAGCTCCGGCCACGCGGCACGCAGCTCCCTCACCGCCGAGGTCACGGCCTGCGCATGGGCATCCCCCTCCAACTTGGGGAGCTGGCGCGCGGTGACGTAGGCCTTCACGAAGTGCGCGAGCGGCTTCGCCATGTTCGGAGCAGTGGTGGTGACTTCCTTCTCCACCACATCCGGACTGACGCCGGCTCGCAAGCGCAGGTTCATGGCTTCGACGGCGCTCTCCAGCGAACCGGTCCGCTGCGTCACCAGGTCGAAGTCCGCACGCGCCATGTCCTGGCGTTGCCGCGCCAGCCGCCGGTACGCGCGGCCCATCATTGCGCGGCGAAAGAGCCGCTCGGCGCGGCGTCGCTCCTCGCTCCCCGGTGGCGTGTCGTCGACGTAGACCATCGCCAGCGATTCCATGATGCCATCGGCGCCGAGCCCCGCCGCTCGCTCCACGGCGTCCTGGACCAGGACCCGTCTGCGCAGCGGGTCCTTCTGCTGCCGGTAGAATCCGAGCAGCGCCTCCCGCACGGCACGAGGAGGCCGCTCGCTTCGGAGCGCATTGATGTGGCGGCCCAGCTCCAGCGCGTACGCGTAGGCCGAACCGGCGGGCGCTGTCGTGAGTGCCTGCGCCATCGCTGCGTCCGCCTCGTCGTAGGGGCGTCCCCGGTACAGGGCGCGGACCGCGGCGCGAGCGAAGTCGAGCTGGTCGTCGGCCGGGAAGATGCGGTGCTCGGAGAGCCGCCGGCCCGCTTCAATCAAGGGCTCGCGCTCATCGAGCTTCCGGTACAGCGCGTCCGCTCGCGCGTGGTACGCCTCCAGCACCGCGCGCGGCGTGGTTTCGGCGATTTCGGCCGCCTCCAGCTCCTTCCGGGCCCGCGTGAAGTCACCCGCGTCATCCGCCAGCTCACTGCGCACCACGCGCTGGAAGACAGCGGCCGCGGGGCTGAGCGCGTTCGCGGGATCCAGCGCGGCCATGCGCTTCTGCTCCGCGACACTCAGCTCCTCCACCATGCGGCCCCGCTCGCGCTCCTTCATGGCGCGCCGGTGGTCGATGAGGACGCGGAGCGGTTCCTCCAGGCCCGCGGTGGCGGGGTCGCTCACCGAGCCCAGGTGGCGGGCGTAGAACTCCGCCGCGCTGAAGTCCTCGTAGGCCAGGTGCAGCATGCTCATGCGCATCATCAGCAGGCGGCGAAGCCTGGGCCGCGTCTCGAGCAGCAGCCGGTGGCGATAGAGCAGCAGCTCATCAGCGCGCCGGCCCACCATCCTCAGCTCCTCACTGAGCCGGCGCGCATCCCAGGCACTGGGGACCTGGCCATCCAGCGGCATCTGGTACACGTCCAGGGACTGCGCGCGTGAACAGGTCGCCGCCAGCGACGTGGCCGAGGGCGCCGGGTACTGGCAGTTCCAGGACGCACTGGTGAGCTGGTCCGGATTGGCGGCGGCGGCTTGCTCGGCGGCGTCGTCACGTTCCGTCGCGAAGGGCACCCGGAACAGCACGCCGCTGTCGCTGGCATCGATGACGCCATCCGCATTCGAGTCCGTGAAGAACTGCACCACGTACAGGTAGCGCCCATCCCGGGAGAACGTCGGCTGTCCGGTCTGCCCCGGGATGTCGAGCGACAGCGGGACGGGCTTCGCGCCGGGGGTATCCAGGCGCAGCGCCTCCAGATGGGGCGCGGCGCGCGCGGCGAAGCCGGGTCCCACCTGCCGCACGGAGCGCTCGATGGGGACGTACACCAGCCAGCGCCCATCGGGGGACAGGGTCGGGCTGGTCAGGTTCCGCTCGAGCAGGGGCGTCACGCGCCACTCGTCGCCCAGCTCGACGCGCGACAGGTGGAGGTCGCCCTGGATGGTGGTCCGGCTCACCAGCGCGATGCGCGAGGCGTCCATCCACTCCGCCTGGAGGGCGTTGGCGTCTCCTTCGAGGCACCGGCGCTCTTTCGCGGTGGGCAGCTCGCGCACGCACAGCTGGCCACCGGCCTGGTTGCGGAACGAGATGTAGAGCAGGTGCTTGCCGTCGGGACTGATGCGCGGCCAGGTGACATCCGCGCCTTCGTCGAACAGCCGGCGCTCGCGTCCGCGCTCCAGGTCCTGCGTGAAGATTTCGGTCGCGATGCTGCGGTTGGACGCGAAGATCAACGTGTTCCCGTCAGGCGCCAGTTGCCCCAGGAACTGGTCGCCCACGCCCACGGTGAGCCGGGTGGGCGTGCGCAGTCCTCCATCGTTCTCATCGTCCTGCGCCCAGACGCTCCCCGCGATCAGCGTCACCAGGGCCACGACGCCCCGTCTCCGCCGCGTCAGCACTGCTTCTCTCCCCAGGTCCCATCCTCGGCCTCGACCCAACCGCCGCAGACGACACCCTCCGCGTGCACCTTGTGCCAGTTCCGGCGCAGCGTCTCTTCCGGGACGTCGGGGCGGGCCGACCGCATCCACTTCCAGAGCAGCTGACGGGAGCGATTCACCCGCTCGACCAGGGCCACGTCGTCGGCGGTCATGCGCCCGGCCTGGCAGCGGCGCCGGGATGTCACCAGCAGCCCGTCCCGCCCTTCGCCCACGCAGTGGCGACGGAGCAGGTCGTCAACGCGGTCCGCGGGCGTCCTGCCGATGTTCTCCACCAGCGGCGTGGGCTGGATGCCCAGCTCTTCCAACTGATTGGGGGTGAATGGCACCGGCGTGGGATTCATGCCCGCGCGAGCCAGCCGCTGCTCCACGTCCTTGAACGAGCCCGAGGCCTGTTCCTCGAGCGCCGTCGCGCGGTCCACCATGACGATCTCCGGCGCGCTGATGCACCCGGACGTGGCGAGGGCGGCCCACAGCAGCAACCCACGGTGTTTCATGGCGTGGTCTCCGGAGGAGTCATGGATTTGATGAGCTGGTCGACGATGGGACCCATGGGGATGCCCCGGATTTCGTCGATGCTGAGCAGCTTCGCCAGGCCGCCCATGGTGATGCGCAGGCTGCCGAAGCCGTGGTTGAAGCTCACCCGCACGTGCTCCGGGTAGCCCAGCCGCAAGGCATAGCGGACCCGGTTGGTGGCGGGATTGACATGGCGGGGGTCTTCGATGTCGAGCAGGTCCAGCAGGTGGCGGTTGCCAATGCGCAGAATCTCCGCGCGGCCATTGATGCTGCGGTCCTTCGCGGAGATGACCACGGCGGCATTGCCGTCGAAGGGCTCGCCTCGGGAGGACTGGACGCCGGTGGCTCGCACGCGGGCCTCCAGGGTGGAGTGCTTGCCTTGCCAGTCCAGGAGCCACTGTCCGGTGATGCGCCCACCGCGAACCCCCATCTCCAACTGCGTCATGGAGACGACGTGCTGGTCGATGGACAGGTTCCCCGCCAGGGGCGCGACGGCGACGAGCGGCGTGCTGATGCGTTTGGCGGACACATACCCGCTGCGGGAGAGCAGGGGATGCTGGTCGGCGAAACGAAGCATCGGGTACGGGTTCACGTCGATGTCGCTCAGCAGCCGCAGCTGTCCCTCGCTGAGCTCGAGGTTCTCGGTGAGCGGGACGTTGCCGTCCATCCCTTCAATCTCGAACCCCTGCTCGGGCAGGCGCAGGTTCAAGTCCTGGAGGAGCAGGTTGGAGACGGTCCGGAAGACAGCGAGGTCGGGTGAGCCCACGCGGAAGTCGACGGTGACCTTGCCGCTTCCCTCCAGAATCCCGGGGCGCGCGAGCCTGGCCATGTCCTGCGACAGCTCGCCCCGGAGCCCCAGGCGGCGCCGGTCCTCGCTGAGGTCGAGCCGCCCCCGGACCTTCAAATGGGTGCTGGTCCCCGCGTTGGTCAGTTGGAGCTGGGGAACGTGGATGACGCCCGTGGGCTTGCGCCGCGCGGAGAACGTCGCTTCCACGTCCTGGACTGGATAGGGCAGCGCCGGGTTCTGTTCCAGCGCGCGAAGCTTCAAGTGCTGCTTCAGCTCGATGTCGTCCGCTTCCAGCGCCTCGGTGAAGCTGGCGGTGGTGTCGCTGGTCAGCTCCGAGAAGGACAGCCGCCGATCGCTCATTCCGACCGTGAGCTTTTCCACGCGCAGGTCACTGTGAACGGTTCGCTTGGGACCTTCGACGCGAGACGCCAGCTGCCAATGCAGCGCGGGAACGTTGAGCGACAGGGCGTCCTGCCTCCAGCGCAGGCCCCGCGCGCTCAACACCGCCGTTCCATCGAAGCTGGCGGTACGCGCCGGGTCCGGGGCGAGCCGCGGCGTGCCATCGGCTGTGACACCCGTGAGCACGCCGCGAAGCGTGCCGTGCACCTCGATGCCCACCGCGAGCCGCCCGGCATTCAGCTCCGGGGGCACCTGCGCCATGGCCAGCAAGGGCGCCAGGGGGCCCAGTGGGGGAATGTCGCCCTTCACGTCGATGCGAAGGGCGCGGGCCTTCCGGTCGAACGCCGCCGCGGCGTCCAGCATCACCTTCGGCCCTTCATGACTGGTGAGGCCCAACCGGAACGCGGGCTTCCGGCGATTGAGGTCCAGGGTCAGCGTCTGATGCTGGAGCCCCATGTCCTTCTCACCAGCCCGGAGCCCTTCGATTCGCAGGTCCACGTCGCCCTGGTGGCGCCAGGCGTCACCCCGCGAGCGCATCACTAGGGTGACGTCGCTGGCCGTCACGTTGTCCCACGCGGGCCGTTGCAGCTTCAGCTCCGTGCGGTGCTCCAGCCGTGGCGCGGATGAGAAGAGCGCCTTCACGCTGCCCTTGGAGTCCAGGCTCACACCCAGGTGCCGCCACGGAATGCGCGCGCCGACCGAGTCGGGAATGAAGGGGCGGGCGGCGGCGAGGTCCGGTGTCCGCGCGGCCAGGGTGTAAGACACCGCGTCGGTGTCCTTGGTGGCATCCAGGGACGCCTGCATGCCGCCGACGTCGAGCACGAGCTGCGCGCGGCCTCGGCTGAGCTGGGGCTCGTCGAGCTGCGGGAACGCGTCCGACGCATCGAGCTTCACGCGCACGGGGCCCTTCAGCAGCGTGCGCCCATCCGGCAACGACACATGGAGCGCCCCGACGGGCACGTTCGCGCTCAGTGCGAGGGGAGGCGCTGCCGCCAGCGGCGCGCTGAGCTGGAAGCCCATCCGTTCGGCCTGCGCTCGGAGGTCCGGAGTCCGGAGGTCCAGGGACTCCACCATGCCCGACAGGCTCGCGTTCCCGGCGACCTGGAGTGGGGAGGAGGGCTCTGGGCGGAGCTGATGTCCCTTCACTTCACCGTGGGCCTTTGGAATCCGCAGGGCCGTGGGGCCTCCCACGACGAGCCCATCGATTCCGAACGTCAGCTGCGCGGAGAGCCCCTGCCGCGGATCAGGTGTCGCCACCAGGGTGACGCGTCCTCCGCCGAGCGCCAGCCGGACCGGCTCACCGGCCATCCGGAGCGACGCGACGTCCACGTCCAGGCCCAGTCTGCCGCGAGGCCCCAGTTGAGGCATCGCGCTCAGGGTGACGTCTTGTGCGTCCAGCTTGACCTTGCCGCGCTCGAGCGTGAACGGACGCCATTCGGAAGGGATTGCCGCCAGCAGCCTTCCAAGGTCGATGTCCGCCAGGGCGCGTGTCACGACCGGGGGCGCGTCCGCGGCATCCGGGAGCACGGCCTGGGCCTCGAGCTCCGCGCTGTCCGTCAGCCGGGTGCGCTCCAGCTCCACGGCGATGTGGCGCTTCTCGACATCGAACCGCGCGGCCACCGCGCCGTGAAGCAGCGACCGGACCGAGAAGCGTGGGTCGAAGGTCTGCCGGGTGACATCGAGGTCCACCTGCGCCCGAGCGGCCGAAGCGCCAGCCTCCATCGAAAGGGCGAACGCCAGCTCCGCGAGGGCCGGGGGCGTGGCGGCGCCTTCGTGGCGCAGCTCCAGCGGCAGCGGCGCACCCGCCTGGCCCAGGTTCGCGAAGACCTTCCATTCCCCGTCGTGTTGCTTTGCTTCGACCCGCGCCGCGAGCCCGCCCAGGGACCAGCGCTCGGCGACTTCGCCACGCTGGACGCGGACGTAGCTCAGCGACACGCCCGACACATCGACGTGCCCGACAGGAAGCGGCGCTCCCAGGAGAACGGCGACCTGCTGGGAGGCACTCACCGGCGCTTCAACGCGCGGTGGCTCTGGGGCTTCAGTTCCCGTCAGTCCCGTGAGGGAGGTGGCGCCTGAATCGTCAGCGACCAGGGCGAGCGCCACGTCCCGCACCACCACCCGCTCAATCCGGATGGGGCCGGTCACCAGCGCACGGGGCGACCAGTGCGCCTCCAACGTGCCGACGCGCAGCAGCTCCGGCGCGGCGGTATGGAGCGGAGCGGGTGTCCGCACCACCAGCCCACCCAGCTTCAACCCCGAGAGGAGCTCGACCTGGGCGACCTGGTAGTCCACCTGGAGCCCGGTGGCCGCCTCCACCTCGGAGACAATGGGCTGCTTCAGCCAGGGACTGTCGAGGTTGCGCAACACCACCACGGCAGCGACCAGTGCCAGCGCGGGGAGCACGACCAGGATTGTAAAGACCACGCCCGCGATGATTCGAGCCCACCGCCGGCGAGGCCGTTCAGCTGTGGTGGAATCCATGTGGCCCGGTTGACGCGCGCGGCCATCATGGTCGGGGGCCTGTACGAAGTCGAGGAGACGTTGTGGGCAGGCGGGCAGGCGCGGGGCGGCTGCACGGACGGTGTGGGGGAGGGCCGCCAGGGCTCCCTGGCGGCAAGTCACCGGCTCAAGGCGCCTGCGTCAGTTCCCTCAGTGCGCGCCGGTTGAGCTTGCCGTTGGGAGTCCGGGGCAGCTCGGGCAGCACGCGGACCTCGTCGACAATCATGTAGCGAGGCAACCGCTCCGCGCAGTGCTTCTTCACCTTGAGCAGGGAAGGGGGCTTGCTGGCGCCGCTGACCACGAAGGCCACCAGCCGCGCTTCCAGGCCGGAGCCGGTGGCAATCACGCCCGCCTCGCGGATGTCCGGGTGCGTGAGCAGCGCCGCTTCGATTTCGCCCGCTTCGATGCGGCGCCCGCGCACCTTCAGCATGTTGTCGCGGCGGCCCAGGTATTCGAACGTGCCGTCCGGCAGCTCGCGGCAGCGGTCCCCCGTGGCATACGGCCCGCTCCCGTGGCGAGGCTGGCCCCAGTAGCCCAGCATCACCGTGGGGCCTTCCACCATCAGCTCGCCCACGCCGTCGCCTTCCTCCCGCGCTTCCTCTGAGTCCGGCGGCGGCCGGGCCAGCCACACGCGGTTGCCACAGCTCGCTTGGCCAATGGGCACCGGCTCGGTGCGGTGGGGCGAAATGTCCGTCACCTCATGGAAGGTGCAAACGTTTGTCTCCGTGGGTCCATAGAGGTTGAAGAACCGCGCCTGCCGCAGGTGCTCACGAAGCGGGCGCAGGTGCCGGATGGGGAACGGCTCGCCCGCGAAGAGCACGGCGCGGAAGGGCAGCGCCCCATGCTTCAGCAGCCCGCCTTCCTGCATCATCAGCATCAGCGCCGACGGCACCGAGTACCAACAGGTGAACCGCTCGCGGAGGACCAGCTCCACCAGCTTCTCCGGCGCGAAGGCCAGCGCCTCCGGGATGAGCGTGACGGACGCGCCACCCATGAAGGCCGCGTACAGGTCCAGCACCGAGAGGTCGAAGAAGAACGGCGCGTGGTTGCTGAAGCGGTCCTCCGGCGTGGTGCCCAGGAGCGCATGGCACCACTCGATGAAGGCCATCGCGTTCCGCTGGCTGATGCACACGCCCTTGGGCGTCCCCGTGGAGCCTGACGTGTAGAGGATGTACGCCAGGTCGTGGTCGCCCGAGCCGTGCGGCGGCAGCGGCTCAGACGAGAAGCTGCACAGCCGGTTCCAGCAGATCTCGGGCCCCTTGTCGTCCACCAGCAGGTAGCGCAGCCGGCTCACGCCGGCGTTGTGGAGCTCGGACGCACGCGTGGTGGTGGTCACCATCACGTCAATGCCGCAGTCGTCGAGGATGAGCCGCGTCCGCGTCGCGGGGTTCAGCGGGTCCAGGGGGACGTAGGCGGCGCCCAGCCGGGCAATGCCCTGCATCGCGGCGACGGCGCGCACGGACTTCTCGGTCCACAGCCCCACGCGGTCTCCCTGCTTCACGCCCAGCTCCTGGAGCGCACGGGCGATGCGGTTGGCGAGCGCGTCCAACTGGCCGTAGGTGAGGGTCCCGTCGGGACCCTTGAGGGCGATGGACTCGGGAGCCTTCGCCGCTGCACGGATGACGATTTGGTCGAGTGTCATAGGCCGAGCTGGTTGGCGATGATGTCGCGTTGGATTTCAGAGGTACCGGAGAAGATGGCGCTGGGAATGGCGTCACGCAGCACGCGCTCGATGCCCGTTTCGGCCACGTAGCCCATGCCGCCGTGAATCTGGATGGCGTCCAGGCCGCTCTGGATGGCGGCCTCGCTGATGGCCAGCTTGGCCAGGGACACCTCCATGACGGCGTCCTGGCCCCGGTCCATCTTCCAGCAGGCCTGGTACAGCAGGAGCCGGGACGCCTCCAGCCGCTGCTTCATGTCCGCCAGCTTGTGGGAGATGGCCTGGTTCTTCCCCAGGGCCTTCTTGAACTGCTTGCGGGTCCGGGCGAAGTCCGCCGTCTGTTCGAGCACCCGCTCCATCACGCCCACGTAGGCGGCGAAGAGGCACGCGCGCTCCCACTGCATGGAGCGCTTGAACATCGCCGCGCCCTGGCCCTCCGCACCCAGCCGCGCGGACTCCGGGACACGGCACCCCTCCAGATAGATGGGGGCGATGGGCGACGTGGACAGCCCCATCTTCTCGAAGGCGCGCCCGACGGACAGTCCCGGCGTGTCCTTCTCGATGAGGAAGGCGCTCAGGCCCATGTACCCATGGGCCGGCTGCGTGGCGGCGTAGACGAGGAAGACGTCCGCGGAAGGGCCATTGGTGACGTAGCTCTTGCCACCATCGAGCACGTAGCTGTCGCCGTCCCGCACCGCGCGCGTCTTCAGGGCAAACACATCCGAGCCCGCTTCCGGTTCGGAGATGGCGTTGGCGCCCACCCATTCCCCCGAGCACAGGCGGGGCAGGTACCGGGACTTCTGCGCGTCATCCCCGCTCTCCAGGATGGGCATCACGCAGGCGAAGAGGTGCGCTCCCACGGAGAACACCAGTCCGGTGTCCACGCAGCCACGCCCCAGCGCCTCCATCACCCGCGCGGTGGTCAGTGTGTCCAGCCCCAGTCCGCCATGCGCCGCTGGCACGGGCAGCCCCAGGAAGCCGAACTCACCACAGCGTTGCCACAAATCGCGTGGCAGGGCTTCCTTGCTGGGCCTTGCGGCCTCCGGCAACTGCGCCCGCGCGAAGGCGACGGCACGGTCATAGAGCTCCACCTGCTCGTGAGTCCAACTGAAGTCCATGTTTTCCTGACGTTCCAACGGGTGACAGCAACGAGGGGGCGCGCTTCGAACGCCTTGCGCTCGCGCTGCATGGCCCTCGGAGATGGATGGTGAGACGTGAGAGGAGTCAGGCGAAGTCTCGCGTGCGCGGGAACGCGTCGTCAAGAACCTCGGGGATGGTGGTCGAAAAGTGTGTCTTTTGAGGTGATGCTGGATGGGATTGAAGTGCGGGGTTTGGTAATTCCTATCTGCTGGGTCTGGTCCGGGGTGGACTCAATGAGTTACAAATGGGCGGGGACGCGATTTTCCGCTGCCGCGGAGGACCTGGTCTCGAGGGCCGGCCGCGCACCGTCGAACAGCACGGAAACGGGCTGAAATGAGGCCCATGACCCGCCCCTCCAGACCATGTATTCCGTTTCGTTTCACTACCCATTGCACTGGGTACGGTGTCACTCATTCCCGCTGCGATCGCTCGCGTGAGTGATTCCCAGCCTATGGCCGCGGTAAAATTCTACACGCGGCTGACCTGGTTGAAGTGGCTGAGCACGCATCTCAGACCAGGGTATGGGACAACCTGGTCGGTGATTGACTGGTTTGCTCGTGGGCAGTTTGCTTCGGACATGGAACGTTGCGTCGTTTTGGATTTGCCTGGATTGAGCGCGAGGTATGTCGGCCCCTCGACGCCAAACATGCAGGCATTCGTGGAGCGGGGGCGCATGGTGCGGCTCCAGCCCATCCTGCCGGCGCTGAACTGCACCATGCAGGCGACGTTCCTGACCGGAAGATACCCCAGCGAGCACGGAATCGTCGGAGATGGATGGCTCCATCGGGAGCTGGGAGAGGTCCGCTTCTGGCCCCAGTCCGATGGGCTGGTGCAGACGCCGCAGCTCTGGGACGCCGCCCGCAAGCTCGACCCCAGCTTCACTTGCGCCCGCGTGTGCTGGTTCATGAACATGTATTCGAAGGCGGACTACGCCATCACGCCGCAGCCGTCCTTCACCGCGGACGGGCGGGTGGTGCCTGACGTGTTCACGGAGCCGCTCCACCTGCGCAAGCCGCTCGTCGAGGCGCTGGGGAACTTCCCCGCGTATGACTACTGGGGGCCCCGCTACAGCATCCGCTCCTCGGAGTGGATCGCCGACGTCGCCATGTGGCTGGAGCAGCGGCACGGCCCCACGCTCTCGCTCGTCTTCCTTCCGCACCTGGACTACACGCCGCACACGTTTGGACCGGACGCGAAGGAGATCCACAAGAGCCTCCGGGAGATCGACGACGTCGTCGGGAAGCTGATTGGCTTCTACGAGTCGCGCGGCGTGCGCGTCATCATCCTCTCGGAGTTCGGCGCGGTCCCCGTGTCCCGGGCCGTCCACCTGAACCGCCTCTTTCGCCGCCGAGGGTGGCTGGCGATCCGGGAAGAGGGCGGCCGTGACGTCGTCTATCCCAGCGGCAGTGAGGCGTTCGCCGTCGCGGACATGCAGATCGCGCACATCTATGTCCGGAACCCGGCGCTCCTGGACGAGGTCAAGGCGCTGGTCGAGGCGGAGCCCGGGGTGGCCCAGGTGCTCGATGCCGAGGGCAAGCGCGCCCACCATCTGGACCACCCACGCTCAGGCGAGCTGGTGGCCCTGGCGGAACCGGATGCCTGGTTCACGTACTTCTACTGGCTCGATGACGCGCGTGCGCCGGACTACGCGCGCACCGTCGATATCTACCGCAAGCCAGGCTACGACCCGTTGGAGATGTTCGTGGACCCGAAGCTGGGTCTGCGCATGTTGGAACTGGGGGGCAGTGTCGTGAAGGAGAAGCTGGGCGTACGCTCCCGACTGGAGGTCGTCTCGATGGACGGTTCCCTCCTCAAAGGGGCGCATGGCCTGCCCACCGGCCCGGAGGATGGGCCGGTGCTGCTCACACGACACGGCGAACTGATCGAGGCAGAGACACTCCACGCCACGCAAGTCCACGACCTCATCCTGGCGCACCTGACCAGACAGCAGGCGGCGGCCTGAACGGCTTCCGCGAGCAACCTGAGCGTTGTCGCTGCAAGAGGCGGGACACTGCATGAACAAACTTCCAGGGAGCGCCATTGTCATTGGCGCCAGTATCGGTGGGCTCAGCGCCGCGCGCGTGCTGGCGGACCATTTCGAGCGCGTCACCGTCATTGAACGGGACGTGCTCCAGGATGGTCCGCGTCAGGGCGCGCCCCAGGGCAATCACATCCATGTCCTGCTGCGAAAGGGTGTGGACCTGTTGGAGCAGTACTTCCCCGGCCTCGTCGAGCAGATGAAGGCGGACGGCATCGAGCCCTTCGACTTCACCCAGGACCTCCGGTGGCTGCAGTTTGGTGACTGGATGCCGCGCCACCGCAGCGGCATCGTCCTGTACCCGCAGACGCGCTGCTCCCTGGAGCGCTACCTGAGAGCGCGGCTTCGCGCCTATTCCAACGTGGAGATCCTGGAGTCGACCTCCGTGCGGGCGCTGCTGGCCACGCCGGATGGACGGCGGATTCTCGGTGTCCAGACGCATGACCGCCACGAGGACGGCGGCGCGGTGACGAACCGGCTCGCCAACATCGTGGTCGACGCGAGCGGGCGCGGATCGCAGTTGGGCAAGTGGTTGTCGGAGTTGGGGTTCAGCCCGCCGGAGGAGAGCCGGCTGCCCATCAACCTCTGCTACGTGTCACGCCTCTTCGAGCAGCCGGAGACAGCCAGGGACTGGCGCGGGCTGTGGATCACCCCGCTGCCGCCCGACAAACCGCGCGGCGGGGCGATGCTGGGCGTGGAAGGCAATCGCTGGATTGTGTCCTTGTTCGGCTACGAAGGACACCACCCGCCCCGCGACGAGGACGGATTCGTGGAGTTCGCCCGCAGCCTCCGCGAGCCGGACATCTACGAAGCCATCAAGGACGCGAAGCCCGTCTCGGACGTTGGGGTGTACCGGGTGCCGGACGTGAAATGGCGCCACTTCGAGCGCATCCGGGACTTCCCCGCGGGGTTGCTCGTCCTGGGGGATGCCTGGTGCTACTTCGACCCTGTCTTCGGCCAGGGCATGTCGGTGGCGATGCTGGAGGCGAACCTCCTCAACGAGGCGCTGCACCAGCTCGACAGCCTGGAGGCGGTGACCCAGGCCTGGACGGCGTCCTATCTGCGCACGGGCGCGCAGTGGCTCCAGGGCCTCTGGTTCTTCGTGACGGCGGAGGCCATGCGGCATCCCCACGTCCCCGGCGAACGGACGCGGCTCATCAAGCTGGCCCAGTGGTACGTGGAGGAACTCTACGCGCTGAACCACGAGCATCCGGAGATCTACCAGGAGTTCCTCAAGCTGATGCACGTCCAGGCGGGGCCGGAGTTCCTCCTGCGCCCGGACATCGCCTTGCGGCTCGCGAAGCGCGCCTGGCAGCAGAAGTCCGAGAAGGGCTTGGGCTCCGAGGCACTGTGGCCCGCCAGCCGGGTGGCGCTGGGGGCGCGCTACGCGGGACGGATGCTGGCCAACCTGGTGGTTCCTCAACGGGTCGGCCCGCGTGATCGCATCTGCCACTTCGACACGGAAGTGCTGTGGAAGCCGGACAAGACGCTGGGGTGGTTCGTCCGGGATGCCCTGCGCGCCCAAGGTCTGCTGAGCGAGGCCGCCGAGGTGCGGCGGTTCCTGGACTACTGGCTCCCGGTGCAGGGCCTGGGCATCGCGAAGAAGGCGTTGATTGAGTTCTCCTACAACGTGGACGAGCCCGGCTTGGGCTTCATGCTCTACAGCGACAATGGGACGGTCACGCAGGCCTTCCGGGAGTACACGCGTCTGCTCGGCATCTCCAACGAGGGCATCGAGCGGTCCGTGGCCATCTGCGAGACATTCCGGCCTTCGGACCTGGGCCTGGTGCGCGCGGAGTTCAAGCCCGGAGGCCCTACCCGGTATTCCATTGCCGCGAGCTGGCATTTCGATTCCATGCGTGGGCACTCCGGCTTCGATGAGGCGATGAGCCGCTTGCCGGAGCGCTTCCGGGCAGGGCCCTTCGCGGAGCGGGTGAAGACCTACGCTGACGCGCTGCGGACCGAGTACTACCCGCTGTTCCTGGGACTGAGCTTCCTGGAGGACGGAACGCTCGAATCCAAGATGTACCTGGTGCGCTTCGACGAGCAGCGGCCTCCATTCCAGCCTGGCTCGGAGCTGTGGCGCTTCCTCCAGGAAATGGGCGTGTCTGCCCCGGAGCTGGAGCGGGTTCGCCAGTTGAACGCGCTGCTCTGGGAGCACTCCGCGGACAAGATGACCCAGGTCGCCATCGAAGCCTCCGAGTCCCAATCCCAGCCCAAGCGCATCAACCTCATCTACAGCGGGATCCAGACCTCTGCGGTTCTGGAAGCCATCTCCCGTTTCGGGTATCCCAACTCCTCGAAGCAAGCCGTTCGGGACTTCGAGCGGATGATGCAGACCGATCGCGCGAAGTTCGTCGCGGTGCGGGTGGGGCCCGAAGGTTTGAGTCCGCGCCTCAAGCTGTACAAGCACGCCCTTTTTGATTTTGGCGATCTGTCCGTGGTGGAGGACGGAGGCCTCGGGCCGCGTGATGCCACGCCGGCCGCAGTGAAAGACGTTCCGGACGTATGTCTTTATTGATTCTTGTTGGTCGAGAATGAAGTTCAAACAGGTGATGAGTCTGAGCGGCTTTCGAGTCGCCAGCGGAGCCGTGCTCTGATGTGGTGTGAACCCATTGCTGTGATTGGACTGGGGCTGCGTTTCCCCATGTCGGACTGCCCGCGTACGCTCTGGCAAATGCTATGTGATGGGATTGATGCAACGGGGGACATCCCGTCCGGGCGCTGGCCTTCGGCCTCTCTTTTTGATGCGGCACCTGATCGCCCCGGCACGATTCGCAACCGCAAGGCCGGACTGATTGAAGGCGTGGAGCTGGCCGACCCCGCGGCGTTCCGGCTGTCGAAGCGGGAGCTGCGGCAGATGGATCCGCAGCACCGTCTCCTCTTCGAGTGTGCATGGCATGCGCTGGAGGATGCGGGCCTGCCCTTCGACGCCGTGCGAGGGAGCCGCACGGGCGTCTTCATGGGCGTCAACTTCAGCGACTTCCAGCGGATGCTGGCGCGGGACTGGTCCGCGCTGGATGGCTATTCCGTCCTGGGAACGACGGCGTCCTTCGCGGCCAACCGGCTCTCCTACGCCTTTGATTTCCGGGGACCCAGCACCGTGTCGAGCGTGGGGTGTGCCTCCTCGACGGTGGCCCTCCATGAGGCGTGCCGCAGCCTGGCGCTGGGCGAGGTGGAAATGGCCCTCGCCGGGGGCGTCGAGCTGATGCTGTCGCCGGACAGCAGCATCATGCTGTCCCAGGCCGGCGTGTTCTCCGAGCGGGGGCAGTGCCGGACCCTGGATGCCCAGGCGGACGGCTACGTGCGCGGGGAGGGCGCTGGTGTCGTCGTCCTCAAGCGCCTTTCCAGGGTTGAGCCCGGTGACCGCGTGTACGCGGTGATTCGGGGCAGCGCCGTCAATCACAACGGCCGAAACGAGTGGATCATGGCGCCCAGCGCCTCGGCGCAGGCGGACGTCATCCGGCAGGCGTGTGAGCAGGGCGGGGTGGCTCCGGCGAGCATCGACTATATCGAGCTGCACGGTTCGTCCTTCCTCAAGGGCGACGCGGCCGAGGCGGAGGCCATCGGGGAGGCGCTCGGGACGCAGCGGCCGTTGCCCTGCAGGCTCGGCGCCATCAGCAACAACGTGGGCTACCTGGGCGCCGCGGCGGGCATCGCGCAGTTCATCAAGGTGTGCCTGTCGCTGCACCACCGCACGCTGGCGCCGACGATTCACGTGGACGCGCCCAACCCGTTGGTTTCGTTCGACGCGCTCGGGCTGAGCATCCAGACGGAGCTGGAGCCCTGGGCCGCGCGGGAGCCTGGGGTGCCTCTGCGAGCGGGCATCGTGTCCACGTCCCTGGGCGGTGCCAACGGCTTCGTGGTCCTGGAGGCGGCTCCGGCTGAGGTGCTGGAGCGGACGCCAGCGCCGGTCCATTTCCTGGCGCTCTCGGCGCTCTCTCAGGACGCGCTCCGTCAGCGGGCGCTCCAGCTTCGGGAATTCCTCGCCACGACGCCGGACTCGGTGGCGACGCTGGAGGACGTCTGCTTCACGGCGGCGCTCAAGCGTCAGCACCACCGGCACCGTGCCGTGGTGATCGCGGGCGACCGGGCTGGGCTCGTGGCGCTCCTCGATTCGCTTGCGACGTCGAGTGGGACGACGCTCCTGGTTCAGGAGGGCATGCCGCTGGATCAGGTGGAGGCCGGGCGTGTCTTCGTCGCGGATGGTGCGGTCCCGCCCGAGGTGTTCCCGGTGCGTGCAGGGCGCTGCGTGAGCCTGCCGGTCTACCCCTTCCAGCGTCAGCGCCTGTGGCCCGAGTGGCTTTCACCCGATGAAGTCTGCCGCTCACCCAAGGACGCGCGGCCAGACGCCGCCGCCCTGCTTCAGGCCGCCGCGGTGGCCGCCGGGGATGCTTCCCGCGTTCCCGATGTGCATGGGGAGGCCCAGATGCGGGCGTTCCTGCGTGGGCACCTCGCGGACGTGCTGGAGGTCGAGCCCGCGACGCTCGATGTGCAGGGACGGACCTTCTTCGAACTGGGCCTGAACTCCATCGGGGCCACGTTGTTGAAGGAACGCATCTCGCGGGCGCTCGAGCTCCCGTTGTCGACGACGCTCTTCTTCGAGCTGCCCCGGCTGGAGTCGCTGGCGAAGCGGCTGCTGTCCCTGCTGGAGGCGCGGCGTAGCCGCCTGCCGTCGGGCCCGGGCGACGTGAGCACGCCCGAGCAGGAGGAGCAGGGCCTGATGGAGCGCATTGCCGGGCTGTCCGAGGACGAAGCGCGCGAGCAGATCGCCCGGACGTTGGCCGAACTCAGCCTCGAGGTCGCGTGATGAACCGCAAGGACGGATTCATGGCGGAGTTGTCGCCACTCCAGCAGGCGTTGCTGACCATCGAGAAGCTGCAGAAGAAGCTGGCGACGGCCTCGAATGGTGAGCGGGAGCCGATTGCCATCATCGGCATGGCCTGCCGCTTTCCGGGGGGCGCCACCAACCCCGCGAAGTTCCGTGACCTGCTGTGGGGGGCACGGGAGGCGCTGACGGAGATTCCCAGCGACCGGCAGGCGCTCCAGGGGCTCTATGACCCGGACCCCTCCAGGCCCGGGAAGCTGTCCATGCGCCGCGCCGGCTTCGTCGACGAGGTGGACCGGTTCGACGCGGAGTTCTTCCACATCTCCCGGCGTGAAGCCGAGGGCATGGACCCGCAGCAGCGCTTCTTCCTGGAGGTGAGCTGGGAGGCCCTGGAGGACGCTGGCATTCCCCCGCACCAGCTCCAGGGGACGCGGACCGGTGTCTTCGCGGGCGTCCACGCGAAGGACTACGCGTTCGTCACGGGGGGCGGGCTGGAGAAGGTGAGCGCCCACTACTCCACGGGTGTGGACGCCAGCTATGTGGCGGGCCGGCTGTCGTACCTCCTCGGGCTCGAAGGGCCGAGCATGGCGGTGGACACCGCGTGCTCGTCCTCTTTGTCCGCCGTGCACCTGGCGTGTCAGAGCCTGCGGACGGAGGAGTCGACGCTCGCCATCGCCGGAGGCGTGAAGCTCATCCTGGCGCCGCAACTCAGCGTGTTCCTGTCCAAGGCGGGAGCCCTCTCCCCCAGCGGCCATTGCCGCACGTTCGACCGGGACGCGGACGGCATGGTGCAGGGGGAAGGCTGTGGCGTGGTCGTCCTGAAGCGGCTGCGGGACGCCGTCCGGGATGGCGACCGCATCCTCGCGACCCTGCGTGGCACGGGCATGAACCACGACGGCGCCAGCGGTGGTCTCACGGTGCCGAACGTCGGGGCGCAGGAAGCGCTGTACCGGCGCGTGTTGCAGCGCGCGGGCATCGAGCCCGGCCAGGTGGACTACCTGGAAGCGCACGGGACGGGAACGCGGCTGGGAGATCCCATCGAGCTGGACGGCGTGTCGCGCGTCTACGGCGCAGCGCGGACTTCGGAGCGCCCGCTGTGGATTGGCTCCGTCAAGCCGAACATCGGTCACACGGAAGCCGCGGCTGGCATCGCGGGACTCATCAAGGCCGTCCTGGTGCTCCAGGCCGGCGAGGTGCCTCCCTCCATCAACTTCGAGCACCCGACCCCGGAGTTCACGTGGGAGGGCTCAGGGCTCGCGGTGCCTCGAGCGCGCACGGCCCTGGCGGCGAAGGACGGACCTCATCGCGTCGCCGTGAGCTCGTTTGGGATGAGCGGTGTGAACGCGCATGCGCTCGTCGAGGCGTACGCGGAGGCCGCCCATGCCGCCGTGGACGCCGGGCCGTATGTGTTGCCCCTCTCCGCGCGCTCGGAGCCTGCGTTGCGCACACTGGCGGCGTCGTGGCTCCGGTACGTGTCGGAGGAGGCCGGTCCAGGAACGCGGCTCCAGGATGCGTGCTTCATGGCGGGCGCTGGACGCTCGCACCATGCGCACCGTGCGGTGCTCGTGGCGAAGACGCCCGAGGCGCTTCGAGCGGCCCTTCACGCTGTCACGGAGGGACGCGATGCGCCGGGTGTCACTCGAGGTCCAGTTGAGGGCGGGCCCGTCTTCGTCTTCGGTGGCACGGAGCCCGAGGCCAACCGGCTGATGCGTGAGCTGCTGGGCCGGGACGTCTTCCGCGCCCACGCGGAGAAGGTGGACGCAGTCTTCCGGCAGGTGGCGGGAGCGCAGGCGGGCGAAGGACACCCGGTGGGCGCGCTCCTCGTGCTCCAGCTCGCGTTGGCGGAGCTCTGGCGCGCGTGCGGTCTGACCCCCGCCGCTGTTTCCGGATTCGGCGTGGGAGCGCTCTCCGCGGGAGTTGTCGCGGGAGCGCTCAGCGTGGAAGACGCCGTGCGGCTCGCCCTGCAACTGACGCCAGCGCAGCCCGTGCGTCCTCAACCCGTGAAGTACCCATTCTTCTCCACCGTCGATGGCACCTGGGTCGAAGCGGGCGCGACGGTGCCGGGGGCGTACTGGGAGAGACAGTGCGCTGACGTGAGCGACCCGGCGTCGTCCGTGGCGCACCTGTGTGCGCGGAACGCCTCGGCATTCATCCAGGTCTCTTGTGAGGCTTCCGTTGGGGAGGCGTTCGAGGCCACTGCACGAAGCCGTGGAAGCAAGGCCGTCATCCTGCGTGCCAGCAAGCCCGGTGATGATGCCTGGACGGGTGTCCTGGACGTCATCGCGGGAGGGTACTCCTCCGGAGGCTCCATTCGCTTCGAGGGCCTCTTCACGGGGGCGCGCAAGACGGTGGTTCCGACGTACCCGTGGCAGCGTGAGCGCTACTGGTGGGACGGAGCGGTCGCTCCAGCGCCGAGCAGCGTGCAGCCCGTCCGGGATGCATCCCCCCGGGACCTCTTCTGCGAACTTACGTGGCATGCGCACACGGTGGGGCAGGGGCCCGTGGACGCGGAGGGGCGCTGGCTCATCGTGAGCACGCAGCCGGCGGCCTCGGAGTCGCTTCGGCAAGCCCTGTCCACCGCCGGAGGCACGGTGCGCGTGGCCATCGGGGGCTCCGAGCAGGCGTCGGTGCTGCGGGAGTGGCTGTCCGAGAGCCCGGCGCCCCGAGGCGTCATCTACCTGTCGGGTTCGGAGCACCCCGAATCACTGGAAGGGCTGCGCACATCGGTTCAGCGTGAGGTCCACGCGGCGGCGTCGCTCGTGCAGACCCTGGCACGGCAGTCGGCGCCTACGCTGCCTCGGTTGTTCCTCGTCACCCAGGGCTCGCAAGCCGCTGGCGGCGCGGCTGGCCCCACGGCGATTGCTGGCGCGCCATTGTGGGGCCTGGGACGGGTTGTCGCCTACGAGCACCCGGAGCTTGCCTGCAAGCGCATCGACATCGAACCCGCGGCCTTCGGTGCGCTGGTGACGGAGCTGGCGCGCAAGGTCCCTGCTGCCGCTGACGACGACGAGGTCGTGCTGCGCGGCGAGCAGCGGCTGGTGCCCTCGCTCACGCAGAGCCAAACGATTCCGGAAGGCGCGGGAGCGTTTCGTCCCCGGCAAGACCGCACCTATCTGATTACGGGTGGGCTCGGCGGAATCGGACTGCGGCTCGCCTCCTGGCTGGTGGAGCGCGGCGCGCGGCACCTTGCCCTCTGTGGAAGAAAAGGTGAGACCGACGAGGCCCGGCAGGCCCTGGCGCCGTTGCGTGCAGCGGGCGCGCGGGTGGAGACCTTCCGCGTCGATGTGAGCCGCCCGGAGTCGGTGGCGGAGATGCTGGCTGCCGTCCGCAGAGGCGGAGCGCCGCTGGGGGGCATCTTCCACAGTGCGGGTGTGCTGGCGGACAGCTCGTTGTTGCAGTGGGAGCCCCAGGACTTCGAGACGGTCATGGGCCCCAAGGTCGACGGTGCCTGGAACCTCCATGCGCTGGCCACCGACACCACCCTCGAGCACTTCGTCCTGTTCTCCTCGACAGCGTCGCTGATTGGCTCGCCGGGGCAGGCTAGCTACGCCGCGGCCAATGCATTCCTCGATGCGCTGGCGCACTTCCGTCGCGCACGGGGGCTGCCGGCCATCAGTCTCAACTGGGGGAGCTGGGGCGAGGTCGGTATGGCCGTCGCGGATGCTCGGCGTGGCGACCGGCTGGCGGAGCGGGGCATGTCGCCCATGTCCGTGGATGAAGCCCTGGCGGCCATGTCGCTGGTGCTCGCGGAGAACCGCGTCACCCGGGGCATCGCGCGCTTCGACGTGACGCGATGGACTGCCAGCCATCCTTCCATCGTGGCTTCGTCGCTGTTCCGGACCGCATCCGTCACCGATGCCGTGCCTGATGTCGTGGAGGCGCCGCGCAAGCTGCGCGAGGTGTTGCTCGCGTTGGAAGGCTCCGCTCGCCGCGGCGTCCTGGAGGCACGGCTCAAAGAGATGATCAGCGAGGTTGGAAAGATTCCGACGACGAAGCTCTCGTCCACGGACTCGTTCGACGCGCTGGGGTTCGACTCCATCATGGCGCTTGAGTTGCGGGACATGGTGCTGGGCGAACTCGACGTGAGCATGCCTCTCAAGAGTTTCGTTGATGAAAGTTCCATTGAGCAGGTGACGGCTGAGCTTCTCGGAAAGCTCGCTGTGGCCAGTGTGCTCGGCGCTGCCTCCTCGGAGCGCGATGAATCGAAGCGGGTCCTGCTATGACATTGAATGAGCTTCTTCAGGCCCTCGCTGGGCACGGCATCAAGCTGTCGGTGGAAGGGGACCGCTTGGCGGTCGATTCGCCCACGGGCGAGATTCCGGGAGCGCTGCGAGAGCAGCTCGTGGCGAACAAGGCCGCGTTGCTGACACTGCTGTCGGAGCAGCGCATGCCCCAGGCGGAGACGCTGCCGCAAATCACGCCCCGGCCCGAGGAGCGGCACGCGCCGTTCCCGATGACGGAGATCCAGCAGGCCTACAGCGTGGGCCGGCAGGCCGAGCTCGAGATGAACGCGGCGATGCACGCGTACAACGAGATTGACTGCCACGCGCTCGACCTGGCCCGCTTCGAGGACGCCTGGAACCTGCTCATCGCCCGCCACGAGATGCTGCGGGTGGTGGCGCTCCCGGGCTTCCAGCAGCGCATCCTCCCCGACGTGCCGCGCTACGTCCTGCCCGTGGAGGACCTGCGCGGACGCGAACAGGAAGAGACGGAGGCTCGCTTCCAGGCCATCCGTGAGCGGCTGTCGCAGCAGGTGCTGGCGCTCGACCAGTGGCCGTTGTTCGAGCTCCGCGTGTGCCAGCTCGACGGGGGCCGCTCGCGCCTCTTCATGAGCATCGATGGGACCTTCATCGATGGTTACAGCTTCCAGATTCTCTACCGGGAGCTCGTCCACCTCTACAAACACCTGGGTGGGGCGCCCGCGCTTCCGCAACTGGACCTGTCCTTCCGGGACTACGCGCTGGCGGTGCAGCACGCGCGCGGTGCTCGTTATGCGCGTTCGCTCGAGTACTGGCGCTCCCGCCTTCCGAACCTCCCGCCCGCGCCGGACCTCCCGCTCGACAAGGACCCGGGTTCGCTCCGACGTCCTCGTTTCGGGCGCGTGTTCGAACGGCTGGGGCCGGATATCTGGCAGCCGCTCAAGCAGCGAGCCCGCGCGCGCAAGCTGACGGAGCCGGAGTTGCTGCTGGCGGCGTACGCGGAGGTCATGGCGCGCTGGAGCCGCAGCCCTCGCTTTACGCTCAACGTCCCGCACTTCAACCGGCTGCCCCTTCATCCCCAGGTCAACGAGATTGTCGGCACCTTCGCCAGCTTCACGCTGATCGAGGTGGACCACCGGCCGGAGCGGACGTTCACGGAGCGGGCCCTTGCCATCCGGGACCAGCTCTTCCTGGCGCTGGAGCACCGTGAGGTCAGCGGCGTCGAGCTGCTGCGGGAGCTGTTCAGGGCCCAGGGCCGTATCGCGGGCGCCATCATGCCGGTGGTGATGACGAGCTTCGCGTCTCACTCCAAGAGCAAGGACTCGCACTGGGTCGACTTCCTGGCGGAGGAGTTCGGCGAGCTCATCGAGGCGCTGACGCAGACGCCCCAGGTGTGGATTGACCTGCAGATTGTCTACCAGCGGGGCGGCGTCTTCCTGAACTGGGACGTGGCGGAGGAGCTGTTCCCGCCCGGCATGATTGAAGACATGTTCTCCAGCTTCTGCGCGCTGCTACGGCGCCTGGCGGAGGACGACGCGGCGTGGGACCAGCAAGGGCTGGACACCCGTCCGGTCCGGCAGGTGGAGCTGCTGGCCCGCGTCAACGACACGGCGCGCCCGCGGAGCGGGGAGCTGCTCCACACCGGCTTCTACCGCCACGCCGCGGCGCGCCCGGACGCCCTGGCGCTGGCCTCGTCGAGCGTCAGCCTGAGCTATGGCGAGATCGCCCGGCGCTCCAGCCGGCTCGGACATGCGCTGCGCGAGCGTGGCGCCGCGCCCAACCGCATCGTCGCGATTGTGATGGAGAAGGGATGGGAGCAGGTCGTGGCCGCGCTGGGGGTTCTCAGCTCGGGAGCGGCGTACCTGCCCATCGACGCGGGGCTGCCGCACGAGCGGCGCGTCTACATGATGCGGAACGGCGGGGCCGAGCTGGCGGTGACGCAGCCGAAGTTCGCCCAGGAGTCCTGGCCCGAAGGGGTGCAGGTACTGGTCGTCACGCCGGACGCCTTCAGCGAGTACAGCGAGGCGCCACTGGCGCCCGTGCAGAAGCCCGAGGACCTGGCGCACATCCTCTACACCTCCGGCTCCACGGGTCAGCCCAACGGGGCCATGCTCACCCACGCCGGGATGGTCAACGGCGTGGAGTGGACGAACCGGAAGTTCGGCGTCGGGCCGGATGACCGCGTCATCGCGCTCAGCGCGCTCCACCACGACTTCTCCGTCTACGACGTCTTCGGAACCCTGAGCGCGGGCGCGGCCCTGGTCATGCCGGATGCGTCCTCGCGCAGGGACCCCTCCCACTGGGCCGAGCTGATGTCCCGTCACGGCGTCTCCATCTGGAGCACCGTGCCGGCGATGATGGAGATGCTGCTGACGTATCTCGAAGGCAGCAATGCCCGGCTGACCTGCCCGCTGCGTCTGGTGATGCTCGGCGGAGATTGGCTCCCCGTCACCATGCCCGCGCGGCTGCGGGCGAAGTTCGGCGACGTGAAGCTGATGAGCGTCGGCGGGCCGACGGAGACGTCCCTGTGGAACATCTCCCATCCGGTCGTCGAGGCCGACGAGCGCCGCCGCAGCATCCCGTACGGCAAGCCCATCTCGAACACGAAGTACTACGTGCTGGACGAGCACCTGGACGAGCGCCCCATCTGGGTGCCCGGCGAGCTGTGCTGCGCGGGCGTGGGCGTGGCGCTGGGCTACGTGGGCGCGGGAGCGGGCTCGAAGAAGTTCACCGTGCACCCTCGGACGAGCGAGCGCCTCTACCGCACCGGTGACCTCGGGCGGTACCTGCCGGATGGCACCATCGAGTTCCTGGGCCGCGTCGACTTCCAGCTCTCCATCCGTGGACAGCGCATCGAGCCGGGTGAAATCGAGGCCGCGTTGCTCCAGGAGCCGAGCATCAGCGCGGCGGTGGTCGGGGCGGTCGGCGAGCACCACGAAAAGCGCCTGGTCGCCTACGTCGTCGCCTCGGACACGAAGCGCGGCGTGGATACCCGGCACGTCCGCGAGTTCCTGTCCCGCAAGCTGCCCGAGCACCTGGTCCCAGCGACCTACGTCGTGCTGGAGGCGCTGCCGCTGACCCGCAACGCGAAGGTGGACCGCAAGGCGCTGCCGCATCCGGACCACGTCGCCCGGCCCACGCAGCGCGAGGAGAGCAAGCCCGCCGTCGCCGCCCGTCCAGGCCGTGAGGCCCAGGCGCTTCAGCAGTCCATCGCGAAGGCCGTGGCGGAGGTGCTGGGTGTTCCAGAGGTCCACCCGGACCGGAACTTCTTCGAGCTGGGCGCCAACTCGGTACACCTCATCAAGCTCCACCTCGAGCTCAAGGAAAAGCTGGGGCTGTCGGTTCCCGTCACGGACCTGTTCGGCCGGCCCACCGTCAAGGTGCTCGCGGCCAGGCTCGCGGCGGCGGGCGGTGAGGCGAAGCCCGAGGTGGCACTCGCGCCGCGCGAGGAGACGCCGCGGACGCAGGATGCGCGGGACATCGCCATCATCGGCTTGAGCTGCCGCTTCCCCGGGGCTTCGACGCCCGAGCAGTTCTGGCAGAACCTGATGCAGGGCGTGGAGTCGGTGGGCACCTTCACCGATGACGAGCTGCTGGCCGCGGGCGTCAGTCCGGAGGCGTTCCGGAATCCCGGGTACGTCCGCTCGTCGGCGGTGATGGAGGACTTCGACACCTTCGACGCGGAGTTCTTCTCGCTGACGCCCCGTGAGGCGCGCGCGTTGGATCCGCAGCAGCGGGTGTTCCTGGAGTGCGCCTGGGAGGCGCTGGAGCACGCGGGCTACCCGCCGTCGGGGCGCAACGGGCTCGTCGGCGTGTATGCCGGGAAGAGCGTCAGCCACTATCGCTATCCCTACCCGGACCTGACGCGCCCCATCGGCTTCTTCCAGGACCTGATGGCCCAGGACAAGGACTTCCTGGCCACGCAGGTGTCCTACAAGCTCGACCTGCGCGGGCCCAGCATCAACGTCCAGACGGCGTGCTCCACGTCCCTGGTCGCGGTGTCCGAGGCGTGCGCGGCGCTGAATGAGGGCAGCTGCGACCTGGCGCTCGCGGGCGGCGTCGCCATCAAGGTCCCCCACCGCGTGGGCTACCTGTACGAGGAAGGCAGCGTCTTCTCGCGCGACGGCCACTGCCGTCCCTTCGACGCCGGGGCCAACGGAACCATCCCAGGAAGCGGCGCTGGCATCGTGGTCCTCAAGCGCCTGAGTCAGGCGCTGGCGGATGGGGACCGGGTGCTCGCCGTCATCAAGGGCTCCGCCATCAACAACGACGGGCACCGCAAGGTGGGCTTCATGGCGCCCGGTGTCGAGGGCCAGACGGACGTGGTGCGCCGCGCGCACCAGCACGCGAAGGTGGACCCGCGGACCATCTCCTATGTCGAAGCCCATGGCACCGGAACGGCCATTGGCGACCCCATTGAAGTCTCCGCGCTGACGGAGGCGTTTGGGGGACAGGTCCAGGCGCAGTCGTGCGGCCTGGGCTCGGTGAAGGGCAACATCGGCCACCTCGACAGCGCGGCGGGCATCGCTGGGCTCATCAAGGTCGTGCTCGCGCTTCAGCACCGCACCTTGCCGCCCACGCTCCACTATCAGTCGCCGAACCCGCGGCTGGAGCTCCACAAGACGCCCTTCTACGTGGTGGACAAGGCCCGGCCGTGGACCGCGACGCAGGGTGTCCTGCGGGCGGGGCTCAGTTCGTTCGGCATCGGCGGCACCAACGTCCATGTGGTCGTCGAAGAGGCGCCGCCGCAGGCGACGCCGACGCCGGACGTGCAGCAGTTGGACCGCTCGCGGCACCTCCTGGCGCTCTCGGCGCGGAGCCCGGAGGCGCTGCGGCAGCTCGCGGGCCGCTACAGGGCGGCGCTCGAAGCACCGGGCGCATCGCTCGCGGACGTGTGTTTCTCCGCGAACACCGGGCGTGTCGCCTTCGACCACCGGCTCGCGGTGGTGGGGGCGGACGCCGCGCAGGTGGCCGCCGTCCTGGGCGCGGCGGAGCGGAAGGACGAGCACCCGGGAGTCATCCAGGCAGAGGCCGACACGAAGCAGGCGGTGAAGGTCGCGTTCCTGTTCTCCGGTCAGGGCTCGCAGTACGTCGGAGCCGCGCGCGAGCTGTACCAGACGCATCCGGGCTTCCGCCGGCGCATCGACTCGTTCGACCAGATGCTCCGTGAGTATTGGGACCGTTCGCTGATCTCCGTCCTCTACGCGGAGCCGGGCACGCCATCGCCCATCGACCAGCTCGACTACGCCCAGCCGGTGGTCTTCGTGTTGGAGTACGCGCTGGCCGAGCTGTGGATGTCGTGGGGCATCCAGCCGGACGTCTTGCTGGGACACAGCACGGGCGAGCTGGCGGCGGCCTGCATCGCGGGCGTGTTCAGCGTGGAGGATGGCCTGAAGCTGGCCGTTCACCGCGGACGGTTGATTCAGCAGCTTCCGGAGGGCAGCAACATCGCGGTCTCCGCCGCGGAGCCGGAGCTGCGCGAGTTCCTCTCCCAGGGCGGTTGGGCCAGCTCCATCGCGGCCGTCAACGGGCCGGACAACGTCGTCATCTCCGGCATCCCCGCGGAGATTGTGGAGATAGGCCGGGCGCTGGACGCGAAGGGCTACAAGGTCAAGCGGCTGAACATCCCGCGCGCGGCCCACTCGGTGATGATGGAGGCCATCCTCCCGGAGTTCCGGGCCGTCGCCGCGTCGCTGCGTTATTCGCCGCCGTCGATTCCGATGGTCTCCGGGATGACCGGCGAGCTCATCACGGACGGGCTCTGCACGCCGGACTACTGGTGCAGCCAGCTTCGCAACCCGGTGCAGTTCGGCCGGGGCGTGGAGGCGCTGTACCGCGACGGCATGCGCGTCTTCGTCGAGGTCGGCCCGAAGGCGACCCTGCTCGGCATGGCGGCGCGCTCGGTGCCCGAGGGCGCGGGCACCTGGCTGCCGAGCCTGCGCGCCGATGACGGGGGCTGGCGGCAGATGCTGGAGAGCCTGGCGGCGCTGTACGTGCGCGGCGTTGCGGTGGACTGGGCGGCGGTGGATGCCGGCTACCCACGGCGCAAGGTGGAAGTCCCGACGTATGCCTTCCAGCGTCAGCGCTACTGGGAGGAGGGCGCGGGCCTCCAGCGTCCCAACGGGCGAAGCGTTTCCCGCGCCGAGCACCCGCTGATTGGCGAGCGCGTGCCCCTGGCCGTCCTGGAGGCCGGTGAGCTGTTGTTCGAGGCCACGCTGGGGCCTGCCTCGCAGGCGTTCCTGGGCCAGCACCGCGTCTTCGGAACGCCCACACTGCCCGCGACGGGCTACGTCGAGATGGCATTGGCCTCCGGGGCCCGGCTGTTGGGCACGACCGCGCTGGAGTTGACGGACCTCGCCATCCTCAACGCGATGACCTTCCCGAAGGATGCCGAGCGGAAGGTGCAGTGCGCCGTGCGCCGCGACGGAGAGGGCAAGGCCGCAGTGCGCATCTTCAGCCGGACGGGTGAGGGCTCGGAGCGCGCGTGGAGCCTTCACGCGACGGGCACGCTCGCCGTCCTCGGTGATGATGCATCGGCCCCCGAGGCGCACGACCTCGACAGCGTGTTGAGGGACCTGCAGACCCCGCTTCCTGTCGAGGACTACTACCAGCGGGCACGGAACGCGGGCGTCGACTTCGGGCCGGAGTTCCAGGGCATCACCGAGCTGCGCCGGGAAGGCGAGCAGGTCCTGGCGCGCATCGAGCGCCCGGCGGGCCTCGGGAGCGGCGGCGGCTACCTCGCGCATCCCGCCCTGATGGATGCCTGCCTTCAGGTGGTGGGCGGCGCCTATCCGGACATGGATGGCACCGAGCTGTACGTGCCGGTGCACATCGAGCGGCTTCACGTGCTGGGCAGCATCGAAGACGGCGTGTGGAGCCACGCCGTGGTGCGGCCGGTGGACGAGGCTGGGAAGCGGTTGCGTGCGGATGTCCGCATCTTCGGAAGAGACGGAGCGCTGCGCGCCTGGGTGCGCGGCCTGGAGCTTCAGCGCACGAGCCAGGAGGCGCTGCGTGCCGCGCTCTCTACCTCGCTGGATGAGTGGCTCTACGAGCGGCGGTGGGAGCCGCTCGCGTTGGATGGGAGTCGTCCGGAGACGCTGGTGCCCGCGAGCGGCGCGTGCCTGATTCTCTCGGAGCGCGACGGCATGGGGCAGCAGCTCGCACAGGAGCTGACGCGCGATGGCCGCGCCTGCTTCGTCGCCATCCGTGGCGCACGGCCGCACCGTATCGATGAGATGACCTTCGAGGTCCCTGACTCGCCCGAAGCGCTCGTGGAGGCCTTGCGCGAACTGCCGCTTCCGGCGGCACTGTCCGACGTCATCCTGATGTGGGGCTCCCACACCGAGGAAGCGGAGACGCTGGATGCGGATGCGCTGGGGCAGGCGGCTCGGGTGACGGGTGGTGGCGCGCTGGGACTGCTCCAGTTCCTGCTGGACCGTGGGTACTCCGGCACGGTGTGGCTGGTGTCGCGTGGCGCGCAGCCCGTGAAGCCGGGCGTTCCGTTGCCCGGGCTCGCCCAGTCGTTGCTGTGGGGCATGGCGCGGCCCCTGGCCATCGAGGCGTCGGAGCTGGATTGCCGGTGTGTCGACCTCGATGCCCAGGGCGAACCGAGCGCCCAGGTGGAGCTGCTCGCGCAGGAGATTCGCCGTCGCGCGGAGGTGGCGGAGGACCAGGTGGCCTATCGCGATGGCCGCTACGTCGCGCGACTCCGGAGGGTCGAGTCACGGAAGCTCGTTGAAGCGTCCGCGGATCGCGTCGAAGCCTTCCGGGCGGACCGCAGCTATCTCGTGGCGGGCGGGCTCGGACGCCTGGGCTTGCTGACGGCGGAGTTGCTGGCGAGCCGGGGGGCACGCAACCTGGTGCTGACAGGCCGGGGCGCTCCGGGGGCGCAGGCGGTGGAACGTCTGGAGCACCTGCGCCAGCAGGGTGTCCGTGTCGAGTACCGGCAAGTCGACATCGCGGATGCGGAGCCGCTAGCCGCGCTGCTGAACGAGGTTGCGCGGGACATGGCCCCTCTGGGCGGCGTGTTCCACTCGGCCGGTGTGCTGGATGACGGCGTGCTGCGGCAGCAGCGCTGGGAGCGCTTCGAGACCGTGCTGCGGCCGAAGTTGCGTGGCGCCTGGAACCTGCATCGTCTGACCGCGGGCCTGCCGCTGGACTACTTCGTGATGTTCTCCTCCGTCGCATCGCTCGTCGGCTCGGCGGGACAGTCGAATCACTGCGCGGCGAACGCCTTCGAGGATGCGCTGGCGCACCACCGCCGTGCCCTGGGTCTGCCTGCCCTGAGCATCAACTGGGGCATCTGGGCCGGTGACGCGGGCGCCCAGGTGTCGGTGAGCGAGGAGGCTCGGACGCCGGGCTTCGGCGTCATTCCGAAGGCGCAGGGCCTGCGCGCGCTGGTGCTGCTCCTCACGTCGCGCGTTCCTCAGGTAGGCGTGGCCGCCATCGACTGGGCTGTCTTCGGAAGCGGCCGGGCCACGCCCTACGTCGCGGAGTTGCGCGAACGGGCAGGGGGCGAGCGCACGGTGGAGCGCGCGTCGTTCCTGGACACGCTCACGGCGGCGCCCATCGAGATGCGTCGGCAGTTGCTGATGGACTACGTCCGCGAGCAAGTGGCGTGGATGCGAGGCGTGGGCTCCAGCGAGTCCATCGACCCGGCGCGTGGGTTCCACGAGCTGGGCATCGATTCGCTGGCGGCGCTCCAGCTCAAGAACCGGCTTCAGAGCGGGCTCGGCGTGTCGCTGCCGGCGACGCTCGTCTTCAACTACCCGACGGCAGAGAAGCTCGCGACGCAGCTCATGGACGCGTTCATCCCTCTGGAGTTCACGGAGGAAGCGCGCGTCACGTCGAAGTCAGACGCCCCGGTTGAGAGCCCGCTGGAAGGGCTGGCTGAAGCGAACCTCGCGCACCTGCTCTCCGAGCAGCTGTCGAAGATGAACTAGGGACGGAACGATGTCAGCGCAAGGAAGCGATACGAGCTACGGCGAGCTGATGAAGCGCGCACTCCTGAAGTTGCAGGAGACGCAGTCGAAGCTCGATGCCCATGAGCAGGAAAAGCACGGGGCCATTGCCATTGTCGGCATCGGCTGCCGTTTCCCGGGGGGCGTTACCAGCCCTGGCGAATACTGGCGCCTGCTCTCCGAGGGCGTGGACACCGTCACCGAGATTCCATCCGACCGGTGGAACGCGGACAGCTTCTTCCACCCCGACCCGGACCATCCCGGTGGCATCTACACGCGCCACGGGAGCTTCCTGAGGGACATCGACCAGTTCGAACCGCGCTTCTTCGGCATCTCCCCGCGTGAGGCGGCGCGGATGGACCCGCAGCACCGGCTGCTGCTGGAGGTCGCCTGGGAGGCCATGGAGCGTGCCGGCCGGAATCCGACGAGCCTGAGCGGGACGCGGACTGGCGTGTTCGTCGGGCTGATGGGGCAGGACTACACGCAGATTGCCACCCAGTCCCCGGAGCTCATCGACGCCCACACCGGCGCGGGGAATGGCGCGAGCGTCGCCGCGGGACGCCTGTCGTATTCCTTCGGACTCGAAGGGCCCAGCCTCACGGTCGATACCGCGTGCTCCTCGTCACTGGTCGCGGTGCACCTGGCCATCCGCAGCCTGCGTCAGCGCGAGTGCGACTTCGCGCTGGCGGGCGGGGTGAATCTGGTCCTCTCTCCCGTCGCGACGCTGATTGAGTCGCGCACGCACATGCTGTCGGCCGATGGCCGATGCAAGACCTTCGACGCCTCGGCGAACGGCATCGGGCGAGGGGAGGGCTGTGGGCTCGTCTTCCTGCGGCGCCTGTCGGACGCGATCGCAGATGGGGACCCCATCGTCGCGGTGCTTCGCGGCTCGGCGGTGAACCAGGATGGGCGGACCAGCGGGCTCACGGTGCCCAACGGGCTTGCCCAGCAGCGCGTCATCCGGGATGCCTTGCGGGACGGACAGGTGGAGCCCGCGAAGGTGGGCTACGTCGAGGCCCACGGGACGGGGACGTCGCTGGGTGACCCCATCGAGCTGGAGGCCCTCGCGTCCGTCTACTGCGCCAGGACGGGACGGCAGCAGCCGCTGATGGCCGGATCGGTGAAGACGAACATGGGGCACCTCGAAGGTGCGTCCGGTATCGCGGGGTTGATCAAATCCGCGCTGTGCCTGGCGAACGAGGAGGTCCCGCCGCATCTCCACCTGCGCACGCCCACGCCGCATGTGGACTGGAAGCAGTTGGCCATCGAAGTGCCGACCGCGCGCCGTCCGTGGCAGGGGACGGAGTCGCGCTTCGCGGCGGTGAGCTCGTTCGGCTTCTCGGGGACGAATGCGCACGTTGTCCTGGAGTCCGCGCCCCGGCCGAAGTCTCCGGTCCGGGATGTGGAACGCCCGCGTCACGTCCTGGCGCTCTCCGCACGCTCGAACGCCAGTCTTCGCAGACTGGCCGGCTCCATCGCGGAGGAGCTGTCGCTGGGCCCCGCGGAAGGGCTCGCGGATATCTGCCACACGGCGAACACCGGCCGGAGCGCCATGGAAGAGCGCGCGGCCTTCACGGCTTCGACCTCCGAGGAACTGACCGAGGCGCTGCGCGCGTTCAGCCGTGGAGCGCCCACCGTCCCCGAGACCTGCGTGGAAGGCCGCCGCGACGCCGAGGCACCGCGCGTCGCGTTCATCTTCACGGGCCAGGGTTCCCAGTACGCGGGCATGGGCCGGGAGCTGTTCGACACGCAGCCCGAGTTCCGCCGGGAACTCCTGCGCTTCGAGGGCATCCTGAAGCCGCACCTGGAACGGCCGCTCACCGAGGTGCTCTTCCAGGACACGGAAGGGGCGCTGGACGAGACGCGATACACCCAGCCGGCGCTGGTGGCGCTGGAGCTGGCGTTGGCGCACCTGCTGCGAGCGTGGGGAGTGCGCGCTGACGCGGTCCTGGGCCACAGCGTGGGCGAGTACGCGGCGGCCATGTTCGCGGGCGTCCTGGAGCCCGAGGTCGGCTTGCCCCTGGTGGCTGAGCGCGCTCGGCTGATGCAGGCGCTGCCCGAGCGCGGCGCGATGCTGGCCGTGTTCGCCGAGCCAGCGCGCGTGCTGCCGCTCATCGCCGGGCATCCCCGGGTGACGCTGGCGGCCATCAACGGGCCGCGGAACACCGTCATCTCGGGAGACAGCACGGCCATCGAAACCGTGGTCCAGGCGCTCGTGGAGGCGGGCATCGAGAGCCGGCGGCTGAAGGTGTCACACGCGTTCCACTCTCCGCTGATGCAGCCCATGCTGGCGGAGTTCGAGCGGGCCGCGAGCCGCGCCTCCTTCCAGAAGCCGCGCCTTCCCCTCATCTCGAACCTCGACGGACGCGAAGCAGGCGAGGCCATCACCCAGCCGGCCTACTGGTCCCGGCATGTCCTCCAGCCCGTGCGCTTCGAGGATGGCATCCGGACGCTCCTCCAGCGCGGGGTGCGTGTGTTCCTGGAGGTGGGCCCCAAGCCCTCGCTGTCCAACCTCGCGCGGGACGTGGTGGCGGGTGAAGAGGCGCTGTGGCTGGAGACGCTTCACCCGCGCCGCTCCGACTGGGCCGGCCTGCTCCGGGCGATATCCGAGCTGTATGTGCGCGGCGCCAGGCTGGACTGGGAGCGCTTCGATGCGGGCTATGGGCGGACCCGCAAGGCCCTGCCGACCTATCCCTTCGAGCGGCAGCGGTACTGGCTGGACGTGCCCGCGCCGTGGACGCGCACGTCGCGCCGTGCGTCGACCCACCCGTTGCTGGGGACGCGTCTGGAATCCGCCGCTCTGAAGGAGGGGACGACCGTCTTCTCCAGTGAGCTGTCGGCGGGAACCGTGCCTTTCGTGGCGGACCATCGGGTGTACGGCAAGGCGGTGGTTCCCGCGGCGGCCTACGTGGAGATGCTGGCCTCGGCGGCGGCGCAGGTGCTCGGCACGGAGTCGCTGCGGCTGGAGGACATCTCCCTGCTTCAGCCGCTGGTGCTCCCCGAACAGCAGACGCGGGTCGTCCAGACGTTGCTGGAGGACCAGGGCGAGGCGGGCCTTGCGTGCAAGGTGGTGAGCCGGGGGGACGAGCGCTCGGAGGAGGGCGGCGGCGCGCGCTCGGCCTGGGTCACCCATGTGACGTGCCGGGTGTCGACACTGAGCGCCGTGGCCCCCTCGGTGGATCGGGCGGCGTGGGGCCGTGACTGCTCGACGCCTGTCGCCATCGATGAACTCTCCGCCGTCTTCACGCACCACGGGCTCGACTATGGGCCGTCCCTGCGAGTGCTGACGTCGCTGCATCGGGGGACAGGGGCCGCGCTGTCGTTGGGCCAGGTGGAAGACCGGAGTGGGCACTACCGCGTCCACCCGGCGCTCTTCGACGGCTGCTTGCGCACGGCGGCGGCGGTGTCGCAGCTCTCGGAGGAAGACGCGCTGCACCTCCCCGTGGCCTTGCAGACGCTGGACCTGTACCGGCCGCTGCCGGAGCGGGTCTGGACGTATGCGGCGCAGCCTCCCCGGGAGGGACAGGAGGGCTTCTCCGCGACGGACCTGACCCTGTGTGACGACGATGGCGCCGTGGTGGCCGTCGTGTCGGGGTTCTCGGTGCGCAAGGCCGAACGCGACGTGTTGCTGCGTGGGCTCGACAACGACTTCCAGGACTGGCTGTACCGCCTCAACTGGGTGTCGCGTGCCGTCACGGAGGAAGCCCACTCCGCGAATCAACATTGGGCCGTCTTCGCCGGCGAGGGCGATTTTTCCTCGGAGCTGGTGCAGGCGCTTTCGCAGCGTGGCGAGCGCTGCACGTTGGTCCGCAAGGGGGAGTCGTTCAGCAGCACGCCCGAGGGCTTCCGCATCAATCCCGCCAACCCGGAAGACCCTGCGCGGCTCGTCACTGCGTGGGCGAATCAGCCTCCCACGGGGCTGGTGTACCTCTGGGGCCTCGATGAGGGAGGCCAGGCGGGTGACACGGGCGCCAGGCTCGACGCGGCTCAGGAGTTGGGGTGCCTGGGCGCACTGCGGTTGACGCAGGCCCTGGCGCATGGGCAGGGCGCGTCGCCCCGGCTGGTGCTGGTGACGCGGGGCACGCAAAGCCTGCCCTCCGATACGCACGGCGCCCGCGTCGCGCAGGCGCCGCTGTGGGGCTTCGGACAGGCCGTGGCGACGGAGTTGCCCGAACTGCGGTGCCTCCGCATCGACCTGCCCGCGGAGCCCCGGTCCGAAGACCTGGGCACCTTCGTGCGGGCGCTCGCGTTGCCGGATGGGGAGTCTGGCGCTGCCATTCGTGGCGGCGGTCTCTACACCCCCCGGCTCGAGCGGGCCCGTTCACGGTCGGTCACGGCGAAGAAGGTGTCCATCGTCGCGGAGGCCACCTATCTCGTCGCGGGAGGCCTGGGGGGACTCGGTCTGCGTGCCGCCAACTGGTTGGCGGCACAGGGCGCACGGCATCTGGTCCTGATGGGGCGCAGTGCTCCGGCTCCTGAAGCCCGCGCCCAGCTCGATGCGCTCGAGGCCCAGGGCGTGAAGGTGCGGGTCGCACGGGTGGACATCGCGTCTCACGACGCCATGGCGGACCTCTTCGCGAGCCTGCGTGAAGCCCCGCCCGTGCGCGGCATCATCCATTCGGCGGGCGTCCTCCGCGACGGAACGCTCGCCAACCAGACGTCCGAGCAGTTCCGGGAGGTGCTGGCCCCCAAGCTTCAGGGCGCGTGGAACCTCCATGCGCTCAGCCAGGGCATGGCGCTGGACTTCTTCGTCTGCTTCTCGTCCGCCGCCTCGCTCATCGGGTCTCCGGGCCAGTCGAACTACGTCGCCGCGAACGCCTTCCTCGATGCGCTGGTCCATCTGCGCCACGCGGAGGGGCTGCCCGCGCTGACGCTCAACTGGGGCTCGTGGGCGGAGACGGGCATGGCGGCGCGACTGGAGCGGGCAGCCTCCGCGCGGCCGGGGGCGCAGGGCTTCGGCGCCATTCCCGTCCAGCAGGGCTTCAGCGTCCTGGAGCGGCTCATCGGGAGCGCGCAAGTCCAGTGGGGCGTCTTCCCCGTGGACTGGACGCGGCTGGCGGAGCAGTTGCCAGGGCTCGCGCGGCAGGCGCTCGTCCAGGGCTTGCTGGGGAGCGTGCCACATCGGGTGCAAGCGCCGGCCTTCCGCGCGCAGTTGGACGCGGCGCCGCCGAATCGCAAGGCGGAGCTGCTGCGTCAGCACGTCGCGGGGCAGGTGTCCGCGACGTTGGGCATGTCGGAGTCGGAGCGGCTGTCCGGAAACGAGCGCCTGTTCGAACTGGGCGTCGATTCGCTGCTGGCCATCGAAATCAAGAACCGGCTCGCGAGCAGTCTCGGGCGAAGCCTGCGTTCGACGCTGATTTTCGACTTCCCCACCGTGAACGGACTCGTCGCGCATCTGGCCGAGGAGCTGGAGCTGGGGACAGAGGTTCAGAAGAAGCAGGAAGCATCGCGGGAGGCGCAGGGCGCGCTCTCCGCGGAGATTCAAGGGCTGTCGGAGCAGGAGCTGACGTCCCTCATCGACCAGGAGCTGGAGAGCGCGCTCACCAGATGAGACCCTGATGGCGAAACTATCTACACGCATTTCCGAATTGCCTGTCGTCAAGCTCGCGTACCTCGCGAGCCAGCTGCGCTCGAAGAAGGAGCTGCTGGCGGCCGAGCCCATCGCCGTGGTGGGCATGTCCTGTCGCTTCCCCGGCGGAGGTGACCTGCCAGAGACGTTCTGGGAGCTGCTCGCCGAGGGCCGCGACGCGACACGGGACGTACCTGCCTCACGCTGGGACGTCGACGCGTTCTACGACCCCACGCCCGGTGTCCCGGGAAAGATGTACACGCGCCGAGGCGCCTTCATCGACGGCGTCGACCTGTTCGACCCTGGCTTCTTCGGCATCACGCCGCGTGACGCCAAGGGCATGGACCCACAGCAGCGCTTGTTGTTGGAGGAGTGCTGGCGAGCCCTGGAGCGCGCCGGCATCCCGCCCGCCGGCCTCACCGGGAGCCGCACCGGCATCTTCCTGGGGCTGATGCACAACGACTACAACCTGCTGGGCATCGCCGAGAACATGGAGTTCCACTCGGCGTCGCTCAACTACCCGTCCGTCGCCGCGGGACGCATCTCCCACACGCTGGGCCTTCAGGGGCCCGCGGTCTCCGTGGACACGGCGTGCTCGTCGTCCGCGGTGGCCATCCACCTGGCCTGTCAGAGCCTCCGCAACGACGAGAGCGACCTCGCGCTCGCCGCGGGCGCGAACCTGAACCTCTCTCCCGTCACGGTGATGGTGGAGTGCCAGAACCGCATGCTGGCGGCGGATGGCCGCTGCAAGACGTTCGACGCCTCCGCGGACGGCTTCGGGCGCGGCGAGGGTTGCGGCGTCGTCGTGCTCAAGCGCCTGTCGGACGCGCTGGCCCAGGGCGATGCCATCCTCGGCGTCATCCGGGGCTCGGCGGTCACACATGACGGCCGCAGCAGCGGGATGATGGTGCCGAACGGACGCTCGCAGGAGCGCGTCATCCGGGCGGCCCTGGATAGCTGCGGCGTGGAGCCGGACCAGGTGGGCTACATCGAGGCCCACGGGACGGGGACGCTGCTCGGCGACCCCATCGAGATGGAGGCGCTGCGGTCCGTCTTCGGGCGCAAGGGCGCTCGCGGTGAGCCGCTGTACGTCGGCTCGGTGAAGACGAACATCGGGCACCTGGAGGCTGCCGCCGGTATCGCGGGGCTCATCAAGGTCCTGCTCGCGTTGCAGAACGAGGCCATCCCCGCCCACCTGAACTTCGAGCGGCCCAATCCGAACATCCGCTGGGACGACCTGCCCGTCACCATTCCCACGGCCACGCGGCCCTGGCTGCGCGGTGACAAGCGCCGCATCGCGGGCGTCAGCAGCTTCGGCTTCAGCGGCACCAACGTGCACATGGTCGTGGAAGAAGCCCCCGTGCTGGCGCGGCCCCGCGTGGACGCGGAGCGCCCGGCCCATGTGCTGACGCTGTCGGCGAAGAGTGAAGCCGCGCTCGAAGCGTTGATGGAAGCGCAGGAACGCGCGTTGCCGGACGACCCGGTGACGCTGGGAGACTGGTGCTACACGGCGAACACGGGCCGCTCCCAGTTCGAGCACCGCGCCGCTGTTTCGGGCGCCACGGCCGCGGAGCTGCGCGCGAACCTGACACGGCTGCGCGAAGAGAAGCTGCGCCCGGCGCGCGAACCCCTGCGCGGAACGGAGAGCCCCCGGCCTGTCTTCCTCTTCACGGGGCAGGGCGCGCTTCGCCCTGGAGTGGGACGGGAACTCTTCGAGACGCAGCCGGTGTTCCGGGCAGCGGTGGAGCGGTGCTCGAAGGCGCTGGAGGGCCTGCTCGATTGCAGCCTCGAGGCGCTCCTCTTCGGTGAGTCTTCCGCGACGCTCCTGGAGGACACGCGCCATGCGCAGCCCGCGCTGGTGGCGCTGGAGTATGCGCTGGCGGAGCTGTGGGGGGCCTGGGGCGTCACGCCAGCGGCCCTCATCGGGCACAGCCTGGGAGAGTATGCCGCGGCCGCTGTCGCGGGGGTGTTCAGCATCGAGGAGGCGCTGCGTCTGGTCGTGACGCGCGCGCGGCTCATCGGCGAGCTGCTGGGCCCAGGCGCGATGCTGGCGGTCTCTGCTTCACTCGACACGGTGAACCGGGCCATCGCGCCGCACGCCGGCTCGGCCTCCCTGGCGGCGGTCAACGGCCCTGATGACGTGGTCATCTCCGGGACGCCCGACGCCATCACCGAGGTGGAGCAGGCGCTGTCGAGCCAGGGCATCCAGACGAAGCGTCTGCGGATGTCCTACGCCTTCCACTCCACGCAGATGGAGCCCGTGCTGAAGCCGTTCGCGGAGGCCTTCCAAGGGCTCACGCTGTCGGCACCGCGCATCCCGCTGGTGTCCACACTGGAGGGCCGGCGTGTCGGCGACGAAGTCTCCCGGCCCGATTACTGGTGCCGCCAGATTCGAGAGCCCGTCGCCTTCGCCAAGGCGCTGGAGGCGTCGCGGGAGGACGGGCACCGGACCTATCTGGAGCTGGGGCCCGCGCCCATCCTGGCTGGCATTGGCCGCAGGACGTTCCAGTCGGAAGACCTGTGCTGGCTCCCCAGCCTGCGTCCGTCCACCGGAGAGACAGCGCAGCTGCTCTCCAGCGTGGCGGAGCTGTACATGCGTGGCTTCGACGTGGATTGGGCTGCGTTCGATGCACCTTTCGAGCGGCGCCCGCGCTGCTTGCCGACGCATCCCTTCCAACGTGAGCGCTACTGGATGGACTTGCAAAGCCCCGAGAATCGCCGGGGCCATGCGGCGCGTGACGATGCCGCGCGAGGCGAGGCGCACGCCCTGCCGGGGACACCGCTGTCGCTCGCGGGTGCGAAGGAAACGCGCTTCGCGGTCCGGCTGAGCAGGAACGAGCCCGCCTTCATCGTGGAGCATCGTGTGCTGGGCAACCCCGTGCTGCCAGCCGCCTGCTACGTCGAGATGGCGCTCGGCGCCGCGCACCACGCGACGTCCGGCGGGAAGCCTCTGGAGCTCACGGCCATCGAGCTGGAGCGAGCGTTGGTCTTCGCCGAGGGACAGTCACAGGACGTCCAGACGGTGCTGACGCCCGAGGAGCAGGGCTCCCGCTTCGAAATCTTCGGACAGGCGACAGGGACGGCGGACCGGAGTTGGGCCCGGCTGGCGCAGGGCCGCATCACCGAGGGCCGCACGCACCCGGAGAACGTGGCCCTGGAGTCGGAGCTGTTGCAGGCGTTCCCCCGGCAGGGCTCCGTCAGCGCGCACTACGACATGATGGCGCGCGGCGGGTTGGAGTACGGCCCTTCGTTCCGAGGCATCGATGCGCTGCGGTTCGGCGGGGAGGGATGCCTCGCCCACGTGCGGCTGCCCGATGCGCTCGTCATCGGTTTGGGGGACTACTGGCTGCATCCGTTGCTGCTCGACGCATGCTTCCAGACGGCGGCGGCGGCGTTCACGGACGGCGGCGCGCAGGTGGGAGGAGAAGGGCAGGGGCGCATTCCGGTCGCCATCGAGCGGCTGCGTTGGTTCAAGCGGCCTGGGAGCAGCATCTGGGTGCACGCCCGAACCGGGGCGCGCACGTCGCTCTCTGAGGGACTGGCGAGCGCCGACCTCCGCATCCTGGATGAGGACGGCGCCGTCGTCGCCGAGGTGGAAGGTCTGCTGCTGAAGCAGGTCGACCGCCGCGCGTTCCAGGCGGCCTTCTCGGGGGCGATGCAGGAGCTCCTCTTCGAGCTGGCGTGGCGGGAGCAGCCCGTGCCCTCCGCGCGTGACCAGGTGGCTTCGCAGTCCGGGCCCTGGTTGTTGCTGGTGGACTCGGACCGCGTCGCGGACGAAGTCAGGGCGTTGGCGCGGCAACGCGCTTGGACCTGTGTGGTGGCCACGCCCGGTGCGTCCTACGAACGCGTCGACGCGACCTACTACCGGCTGCCCCCCCATGACGCGGCGGGCTTTGACCGGCTGCTCCAGGACGCCTCCGCTCCAGCGGCAGTGGCCTACCTGTGGGGGCTCGGCGACCGTTCTCCCGAGGCCCTCTCCGGCGCGGTGACGTCGAGCACCGTGGGCGCGCTTCACCTCGTGAAAGCGATGGCGCGTGCCAGCTGGGCGCAGCCGCCTGCCCTCTGGATGGTGACGGAGAGCGCGGTGGCCGCCACGCCCACGGATGCGGTGGAGGGCTTTGCTCAGGCCTCCCTCTGGGGCTTCGGCCGCGCGGTGGCCATCGAGCACACGGAGCTCATGTGCCGCATGGTGGACCTGGAGCCGGGCTCCGAAGCGCTGGAGCGGTTGTTCCACCTCATGGCGCAGCCGCCGCAGGAGAACGTCATGGCCCTGCGCGGCGGCCGGATCCTGGGCGCGCGCCTCGTGCGTCCTGGCAAGCCACCTGAACGCGCGGCCTCCGTGCGTATCCACCCGGATGGCGTCTACCTCGTCACGGGAGGCCTCGGGGCGCTGGGGCTCGCGACGGCGGAGTGGCTGGTGGGGGCCGGGGCGCGGCACCTGCTGCTGGTGGGACGGAGTGCGCCCACGGACGCGGCGGACGCTCGACTCGAGGCGCTGACCGGCCGGGGCGTCGGCGTCACCGTCGCGCGCGCGGATGTCTCACGACAGGAGGACGTGCAGCGGCTGGTGGCGGGCGTGTCCGAGCGGGGCCAGTCCCTGCGAGGCATCATCCACACGGCGGGCGTGCTGGAGGACGGCGTCATCCTGCACCAGGATGCGGAGCGCTTCTCGCGCGTGTTCGCGCCCAAGGTGCAGGGCGCGTTGAACCTGCACCGCGCCACGGCCGGGATGCCGCTGGACCTCTTCGTCATGTACTCGTCCGCGGCCTCGCTGGTGGGCGTGGCGGGACAGTCCAACTACGTGGCGGCGAACAGCGTCCTGGACGCACTGGCGCACCATCGGAACCGCCTGGGCCTGCCAGCCCTCAGCATCAACTGGGGACGGTGGGCGGGCGCGGGCATGGCCGCGAAGAGCGCGGACAGGCCGGAAGCGTCGGACGCCGCCAGCCTCACACCCGAAGTGGCGCTCCAGGTCTTCGAACAACTGCTGGAGCAGGGGGCCGTGCAGGTGGGCGTCGTGCCCTTCAGCGTCTCCTCGCTGGAGGCGGGGCCTTCACCCGGCCATGGTCCCTTGTTCTCCGAGCTGATGCTCCGTGAGCAGGCCCGGTCCGCGGCGGCTTCGCGGATGCATGAGCTGATGGAAGAGCTGAAGCGGGCGGACGGAGAGCGCCGGCGCGCGCTGCTGACACGGTACGTGCAGAGCCGACTGGGGCCCTTGCTGGGTTTCGCTCCGGACCACGAGGTCCTCCAGAAGAAGATCTCCCTGAACGAGATGGGGCTCGATTCGCTGCGCGCGGTCGAGCTGAAGAACCGCATTGGCCGCGAGCTGGGAGTGGACCTGCTCATGGCGCGTTTCATCGACGGCACCACGCTCGACGGGATTGTGGATGCGCTGAGCACCCAGCTCGAGCTCAAGGATCTGCTCGCGCGTGCTCCCGCGGCGGAGGCCGCAGCCGACATCGAGGAGTTGACGGTATGAACCTGGGGGAACTGCTCGCCGAGCTGAATCGGCGGGGCCTGGAAGTCCGGGTGGAAGGCGACGCGCTGAGGCTGCGCGGACCGAAAGGCGCCGCCACCCCGGAGCTTCGGCAGTCACTGGCGGAACACAAACCCGAGCTGCTCGAGCTCCTGCGTGCCCATGACCGGGGGCAGGAGGAGGCGCCCATCGTCCCGGTTCAACGCACCGGGCCCGCGCCGCTCTCCTATGGGCAGACGCGGCTGTGGTTCCTCGACCGTTTGGAGCCCGGGAGCACCGCCTACAACCTGATGCTGGCGTTGCAGGTCGAAGGGCACCTCGATGTGGCCATCGTGAAGCGCTGCTTCACCGAGGTCATCCGCCGCCACGAGGTGCTGCGCACGCGGTATGCCGAGCACGCGGGCGTCCCGGTCCAGATTGTCGACCCGGAGCCCCGGTTCGACTTCCGCGTGCTCGACGAGCGCGAGGTGCTGGCCTCCGAGCCCGCGGGCGTGGAGGCCTTCCTCCAGCGTGAGGGCAAGCGGCCCTTCGACTTGTCCACGGGCCCCGTGATGCGCGTGCTCATCATCGAGCGGGGGCCCCAGGGACAGTACCTCCAGCTCTGCCTGCACCACATCGCGGCGGACGTGTGGGCGCAGGCCATCCTCGTCCGCGAAATCGTGACGTTGTATGGTGCCTTCGCCAGCGGCCAACCTTCGCCGTTGCCGCCCCTGACGCTCCAGTACTCCGACTTTGCTGTCTGGCAGCGGGAGTACCTCCAGGGCGAGGTCCGCCAGAAGCTGGTGGACTACTGGCGCAGGAAGCTGGAGGGGGCGCCTCCGCTGCTCGAGCTTCCCACGGACCATCCGCGCCCCAAGGTGCAGTCGAACCGCGGCGGCGAGGTCCGCTTCGAAGTGGGCCCCCAGCTCACCGCCGCCCTGAAGGCGCAGAGCCACACGGCCCGCACCACGCCCTTCGTGGGGATGCTGAGCGCGTTCTTCGTGCTCCTGCACCGCCTCACGGGGCGTGAGGACCTGGTCCTGGGTGCGAACTCCATCAACCGGACGCGCACGGAGCTGGAGCCGTTGGTGGGCTTCTTCGTGGACAACCTGGTGATGCGGGTGGACCTCGGCGGCGGCCCGGGGTTCGCCACGGTGCTGGAGCGCGTGCGTGAGACGGTGCTCGATGCCTTCGCTCACCAGGACCTGCCCTTCGACCTGCTCGTGGAGGAGCTGAGGCCCGCGCGCAGCCTGGGCTTCAACCCGTTGTTCCAGGTCGTGTTCGCCTGGGTCCGCGCTTCCGGCGAGGCCCAGGACGAGACGGGCCTCCGCATGCGGCCAATCGAGTTCGAGGCGGAATCATCGCGCTTCGACCTCAACCTCTTCGTGGATGACCACGGCGACCGGTTGTCGGCGCGGATGGTGTTCAACCGCGACCTCTTCGAGCAGGACACCATCCAGCACTACGTGGACTGCTTCCAGGTGCTGCTCGAAGGGCTCGTGGCCGAGCCCCAGCGGCCGGTGGGCGAGCTGCCCGTGCTCCCCGCGGATGTCCGCGAGCGCGTGCTCCGGCAGTGGAACGACACGGGGACGCAGGAGACGGAAGGCGCGTGCCTCCATGCGCTCATCGAAGCCCAGGCGCTGCGCACGCCGGATGCGGTGGCCGTCGTCGTGGACGACTGGGAGCTGACCTACGGCGAGCTCGACCAGCTCAGCGACCGGGTCGCAGCGTCACTCCAGGATTTGGACGTGGGACCGGAGGTGGTGGTCGGCGTCTACCTGGACCGTTCGGCGGAGCTCATCGTGAGCCTGCTGGCGGTGATGAAGGCAGGGGGCGCGTTCCTCGCGCTCGACGCAGACGAGCCCGTGGACCGGCTCCGCCACATCGTCGCGGATGCCCGGCCCCGGGTGGTGATTTCTTCCACGAAGCTGTCCGAGCGCCTCTGGGGCATGGGGGGCTTCGTCACGCTCAACGTGGACGAAGGCTTTCGGGGCGTGCCCGCTGCGCCGGGCCAGCAGCTCCGCCGTGACGTCCTCCCCGACCAACTGGCCTACATCCTCTACACGTCAGGCTCGACGGGCCGGCCCAAGGGCACGGAAATCACGCACCGGAGCATCGTCAACTACCTGCGCTGGAGCGTGGACGCCTACCGCCTTCGCGAAGGGACGGGGAGCCCGGTGATTGGCTCCGTCAGCTTCGACGGCACGCTGACGAGCCTCTTCGCGCCGCTCCTGGCGGGCCGCGCGCTGTTCCTCGTGCCTCGCGGTCACGAAATCGACCAGTTGACGTCCCGGGACTACCCCGAGCAGGGCTTCAGCTTCATCAAGATGACGCCGTCGCACCTGCGGGCCTTCAACGGCCTGGGGCGCACGCGCGAGGTGCTCGGCCGCACCCATGCAGTGGTGCTGGGCGGGGAAGGGCTGCACGGTGTGGACCTGGCCCCGTGGCGGGAGCAGGGCCTCCCCACGCGCGTCATCAACGAGTACGGCCCCACCGAGGCCGCGGTGGCGTGCTGCTTCGAGACACTGCTGCCGGATGGAACACCCCCTCCGGAGCGGGTGCCCATTGGCCGGCCCATCCCGCACATGCGGTTGTACATCCTGGACCGGTACCTCCAGCCCGTGCCCGTGGGCGTCCCCGGCGAGCTGTACATCGGCGGCGTCGGACTGGCCCGAGGCTACCTGCGCCGGCCGGACCTGACGGCGGAGCGCTTCGTCCCCAACCCCTTCGACGGGGGCCCCGAGGGTTCGCGGCTCTACCGCACGGGGGACCACGCCCGGTACCTCTCCGACGGCCGCATCGAATACCTGGGCCGCCAGGACGACCAGCTCAAGATTCGCGGTCACCGCGTCGAGGCGGGAGAGGTGGAGGCCGCGCTGGGCCGCCATCCCGACGTCGTCCAGGCCGCGGTGCTCCTGCAGCGCCTCCCCAGCGGGGCGCCGCGCCTGGTGGCCTACGTGCAGCCCCAGTCGATGGAGAACGGAGACCTGCGGGCGGAGCTGCGCAAGTCCCTGCGTGAGGTGTTGCCCGAGTACATGATGCCGGAGGCCATCGCGGTCCTCCCGGAGCTGCCGCTGACGCCCAGCGGGAAGATTGACCGCAAGGCGCTCCCGCCCGTGGAGTCCGAGGCCCCCGTCGCCAGCGCGCTGGCCCGCACGGAAGCGCGGACCGAGACGGAGCGGCAACTCCAGGCGCTGTTCGGTGAACTCCTGGGACTGAGCTCCGTGGCGCCCACCGACAGCTTCTTTGAGCTGGGAGGCCACTCGCTCCTCGCCGTCACGCTCATCTCGCGCATCTCCGCGAAGCTGGACATCGAGGTGCCCCTCAACGAGGTGTTCGACCGGCCCTCCGTGGAGGCCCTGGCGCACTGGATTGACGAACACTCCAGCAAGGTCACCGCGCTCATTCGCCAGCTGCCCGCCTGTGTGGTGGCGCTGAAGCCCCTGGGACACAAGCCGCCGCTGTTCCTCACCCCGCCGTCCGCTGGCAGCCCGGCCGTCTACGTCGCCCTGGCCCGCCACCTGGACGCGGAGCAGCCCGTGTTCGGCTTCCAGATGCCTGGCGTCATGGACGACCAGCTGCCACCGGAGACCATCGAGGACACCGCCGCGCTGTATGTGGCGGCCCTGCGGCAGGTGCAGCCGCGCGGGCCGTACCGGATCGCCGGCTGGTCCTACGGTGGGCTCGTCGTCTGTGAGATGGCGCGGCAGCTCGAAGCGCTCGGGGAACAGGTGGCGCTGCTCGGCCTGATTGACGGCGCGGCGCTGGACCGGCTGTCCGCGCACGACGGTACCCCGCAGGAGATTCCCGCGGGCTCCCAGCTCATCAAGGTGCTGGGGGAGGCCCAGATGCCGCGGGACTACGCCAGCCTGAGATTGATAGGCGAATGGATGGGAATCAGCCTGCCCGAGGCATGGGCAGACCTGCTTCGTCGGGATACAGATGGGCAGTATTCATACCTATGGCGTTTCTTGCGAGACAGCGCGCTGACGGCCCGGAATTTCCTGGCAACACGCCGCTCGGAGCAACTCTATACGTTCTCTTCGTATAAAGGCTCCGCCACACTTTTCAGGACGGGTCCGGTGACGATTGGAGGCGATCCGCTCGTCGACAGTGTGCGCAGATTCGCGCTCGCGGGGACGGAAGTGATACCGGTTCCAGGCAATCACATGACGCTCATCATGGATGAGCGGAATGTCGCCGTGCTTGCAATTGAAATACAGAAATGTCTGGATAGGGTTTTGTCGCTCCCGCCAATCGCAGAAGTGTCTCGGGCGGAAATGCCAGCAAAGGGGCTGGCTGCGCAGCTCCCCATGGAGGTCATGTAATGCCGCACCGAGTCCTTGCAATGGATGGTACGTCTATTTCCGGCGGTGAGGGGTATGTCACCGCGGGCTTGCTCAAGTCGTTGAAGGAGACGCTGACCAGCCGCGGAGGCGGGCAGAGCCTGCTGAACGACGTGGAGCTGTTCTCCGGCACGTCCGCGGGGTCCTTCAACGCCGCGTTCTTCGCCACCTACGAGAACCCCGATGACGCCTTCCCCAAGATCCTCGACTTCTGGGGTGAGGTCGTCCAGATGAACCGCAAGGCGGTGTCGCTGGGGCGGACCGCCATGGCGCTGACGGGCAACGCCGCGCTGCTCGACTCCAGCTACATGCGCGACTTCTTCTGCAGCTACTTTGGCGCCACGTTGCGCCTGGGAGACCTGAAGCGGAAGGTGGCGCTGCCGTCCTTCCAGCTCGACGGTCACCGCAAGTCGCTGCGGACCTGGAAGGCCAAGATCTTCCACAACACCGGTCCGGACAACGACTCCGACCACAACGAGCTGGTGGTGGACGTGCTGATGCGCAGCGGTTCGCCCCCGCTCTCCTATCCCGTCTACCAGGGCATCCGGGAGCAGGGCAGCGGCTACGTCGACGGCGGCATCTTCGCCAACAACCCGTCGCTGGTGGCGCTGGCGCAGATCATCAACAACATCACCCGCAAGAGCCGCTCGGAGAAGGTGGAGACGCTGGAGACGGAGCCGCCCGACCTGACGAACATCCTGATGATGTCGGTGGGCAACGGCTGCATGTCTTCCTACCTCACGCCGCACTTCTGCAAGGGCGTGGCCAACTGGGGCTTCTCCAAGTGGCTGCTGGACTTCCACGACCCCATGGTGCTCGTGAAGATGATGCTGGAGGCCGGCTCGGACGCGGCGGACTACCAGTGCCGCATGATTCTGCGGAAGAAGTACTTCCGCCTGAATCCCGTGGTGGACCAGACGCTCTCCGCGGCGAACCTCAAGCAGGTGGAGTCCACCGTCCAGAGCCTGCTGAGCACCCAGTCCACCGTCTCGCAGCTCAACCGTGCGCAGACGTGGCTCGGGAAGTCGGGCTGGCTGTCTGACGCGGCCAAGGCGGCCTAGCGCGAGAGGTGGATTGAGATGGCCAGGATCATTCTTGTCTCCGGTACCGGCGGTTCCGGGAAGACCACGGTGGCGGCCGCGACGGGGCTCGCGGCTTCCCGCCGGGGGCTTCGGACCCTCGTGCTTTCGTTCGACCTGTCTCGCGGCCTCAGCGCCGCCATGGGCGTCGAGAGTCCGCTCTTCGCTGGCCCCCGGGGCGTTCCCGTGGGCGTCAACGACCACCTGTCCTTCCACGAGGTGGACGTTGGAGAAGAGCTCCGCCGGGGATGGAACGGAGGCCAGGGCGGACTGGCCGCGCTCGTGGATGGCGGGCCGGAGCGCGTGAACGCGGAGGAGGTGGCGATGACGGCCGAGGCGGCCCACGTCGTCATGCTCCTCCGGCTGGGCGAGTACCTCCGCGAGCAGCAGCACGACCTCGTCATCGTGGATTGCCCGTCCACCCGCACGGCCCTGCAGTTGCTCAACACCGTGCCAGCGATGAGCTGGTACGCACGCCAGCAGCAGACCCCCACGCAGCCGGGGCGCAGGGCACGCCTGCTGGCGGCGAGCCTCCACGGCGCGGACGCGAGCCTGGAGGTTCGCGACCGGCTGAACGCCGTGGACGCGCTGCTGCACGACCCGGAGGTGACGACCCTCCGGCTGGTGACCACCGCGGACACGGTGTCCGGACAGGAGGCGCAGCGGGCGTACACGTACTTCAGCCTGCTCGGCCTCGCGGTGGACTGCGTCGTCATCAACCGACTCGCACCGGAAGCCGCCGACGCCGGCTCCGGCCAGGTGCGGACGCAGCAGCCACACGTCGAGAAGCTCCAGCGCGCCTTTTCGTCGCTGCTCGTGTTGAAGGTCCCGCACCAGGCCACCGAGGTGGTGGGGGACAAGCCGCTGGAGGTCTTCGCGGAGCAGCTCTACCAGGGAGAGGACCCCGTCCGTCTCACGGCCCCGCAGCCTGCCCTGGGCATCCGCAAGGACGCAGTGGATGCGTACTCGCTGGAGGTGCGGCTCCCCTTCGTGGCGAAGAGCGATGTCGAGCTCTCCCGCCGCGGCGCGGAGTTCGTCATCCAGGTCGGGGCCGTCCGGCGCAACGTCGTGTTGCCTCGGATGATTGCACTCCTCCCGACGTCGGGCGCCCGCATGGAGGGTGACCGGCTCATCGTGAGTTTCCAAAAAGAAAGAGGTGTTTGATGTCCACGCAAGATGATCGTTATCCGCAGGGTTCCTTTGGCGCTTCGCCGGAGTACGGCGCTCGGTTCGCCGAGCTCACCAACGCCCTGATTCCGGGCGGGCGAGGACTGGTGCAGCAGCTCTTCCGCGCGAAGCAGGAGGCGCTCAAGGGCGTCGCGCACATCCTCGATGCGCAGATTCACGAGCTGCAGCACATCGACGCGGCCATCGAGGACCGGGCGAAGCAGGCGCACACGGCTCCGGCGGCGGGCCAGCCGCCCCGGTCCGGCGTGTCGTTTGGTGACGTGCTCCAGAAGGCGGGGGACCTGATCCTCGCGAAGCGGCCGAAGGGGACGACGGGTTCCGAGGCTGGCGCCCGGCCCAGTGACCGCCGTGCGCCTCCGGAGAGCGCTACCTCTCCGGATTCCAGCAGCTCGGCCGCTGCGTCCAGCCCTGCACCGGAACCGCTGGAAAAGATCTCCATCAGCTAGTCGAAGCGAAAGGGGTGGGCAGTGTCGGATGAGTCCATTCGAGTGAGGATGTCCAACGAGGAGAATGCTCTCTCGATGGAGTCGATGACGCCCTTGCAACGGGCGGCATTGGCCATCAAGACCCTCCGGGCGCGCGTGGATGGATTGGAGCGCGCGCGCTCGGAGCCCATCGCCGTCATCGGCATGGGGTGCAGGTTCCCCGGCGGCGCGAACGACCCGCGCGCCTATTGGGAGCTGCTGCGCGGCGGCGTCGATGCCGTGAGCACCGTTCCGCCGGACCGCTGGGACGTGGACGCGTACTACGCGGCGGACCCGGATGCGGGCTGGAAGATGGTGGTCCGTGAGGGTGGGTTCCTCAACCAACCCATCGCCGGCTTCGACAGTGAGTTCTTCGGCCTGTCGCCGCGCGAGGCGAACTACGTCGACCCGCAGCAGCGCTTGATGCTGGAGGTGTCCTGGGAAGCCCTGGAGGACGCCGGAATCGCCCCGGGCTCCCTGGTGGGCAGCGACACGGGCGTCTATGTCGGCTTCCTGAGCAGTGACTACGGGCGCGTTCCCTTCAACGCGGTGCAGACACGGGACCTGCCGTACATGGGGACCGGGAACGAGCTGAGCTTCTCCGCGGGACGTGTGTCCTACGTGCTGGGCCTCCAGGGGCCGTCCATGGTGGTCGCGACCGCGTGCTCCTCGGCGCTCGTCTCCGCCCATCTGGCCTGCCAGGCGCTGCGGCAGGGGGAGTGTTCGCTGGCGCTCGCGGGCGGGGTGAACGTGATTCTCCGGCCGGACAACAACATCGTCCTGTCGAAGATGCGGGCGCTGGCGCCGGATGGGCGCTCGAAGACATTCGATGCGTCCGCCAATGGCTACGGGCGCGGCGAAGGCTGCGGGGTCCTGGTGCTCAAGCGGCTCTCGGATGCGCAGCGGGACAAGGACCGCATCCTCGCCGTCATTCGTGGCTCCGCGGTGAACCATGACGGGCTCAGCGGCGGCCTGACGGTCCCCAACGGGCCCGCGCAGGAGAAGCTGCTGCGCAAGGCGCTGGAGTCGGCGAGCCTGGCCCCTGCGGACGTGAACTACATCGAGGCCCATGGCACGGGGACGCCGCTGGGCGACCCGATTGAGCTGCGGGCGCTGGACGCGGTGCTCCGGCATGGGCGCGGCGCGGACGCACCGTTGCTCGTCGGCTCCGCGAAGACGAACCTCGGGCACCTGGAGTCCGCCGCTGGTGCCGCGGGGATGATCAAGGTCGTGCTGTCGCTGGGACAGGACGAGATTCCTCCGCACCTGCACTTCCGTACGCCCAACCCGGCCGTGGACTGGCAGCAATTGCAGATCGCCATCCCCACGGAGGTGACGCCGTGGCCCAAGGCCGACAAGCCCCGCGTGGCCGGTGTCAGCGGCTTCGGGCTCAGCGGCGTCAACGCGCATGTCCTCATCGAGGAAGCTCCGCCCGCGCCTGCCCGGACGCCGGACGCGACGCCGCGGCCGGTGCACGTCCTGACGCTGTCCGCGCGCAGCCCCCAGGCGCTGAACGAACTGGCGCAGCGTCATGCGCAGGCGCTCGGCGGCCCGGGGCTCGCGTCCCAGTCGCTGGAGGACATCTGCTTCACCGCGAACACGGGGCGGGATGCCTTCCGGCACCGGCTCGCGGTGCTGGGAAGCTCGCAGGAGGCCATGCAGGCGCAGTTGACGTCCTTCCTGTCCGGGCAGACGTCATCGTCGGTGCTGCGCGGGAAGGCGGACGGGGAGCCCCGGCTGGCCTTCCTGTTCACCGGGCAGGGCGCGCAGTGGCTGGGCATGGGAGAGGAGCTCTTCCGCACCGAGCCCACCTTCCGCGAGACGCTCCTGCGTTGCGACGCGGTGCTGAAGCCGTTGATGGGCCAGTCGCTCATTGACCTGCTGCACCCCGCCGAGCGGGACGCGCAGGCGCGAGCCCGGCTGGACGAGACGGGCTTCACCCAGCCCGCGTTGTTCGCGCTCGAGTACGCCCTGGCGCAGGTGTGGATGCAGTGGGGCCTCCGCCCGGACTTCGTGATGGGGCACTCTGTGGGTGAGTTCGTGGCGGCCTGCGTGGCCGGCGTCTTCACCCTGGAAGAAGGATTGGAGCTCATCGCCACGCGCGCTCGGCTGATGCAGTCCCTGCCCGCGGGCGGGACGATGGCCGCCGTGTCCGCGGATGCCACGGAGGTGGAGGCGCTGCTCTCCCGGTATGACGGGCAGGTGTCCATCGCGGCCCTCAACGGCCCCCGCAACGTGGTGATTTCGGGGCGCGAGGCCGCCGTCAGTGAATGCGTGGCCGAGCTGACGCGGAAGGGCAAGCGCGGCACGATGCTGCGCGTCTCGCACGCGTTCCACTCCGCGTTGATGGACCCCATCCTCGACGCGTTCTCCAAGGCCGTGGCGAAGGTGAAGCTCCAGCCTCCATCCATCCCGCTGATTTCGAACCTGAGCGGGCATGAGGCGGGGAAGGAAATCCTGACGCCTCGGTACTGGGTGCAGCATCTTCGTGAGCCGGTGATGTTCGCCCGGGGCATGCAGACGCTGGAGCAGGCCGGCGTGAAGGCCTTCCTGGAGGTCGGCCCGAAGCCCACGCTGGTGACCATGGGCCAGTCCTGCATCACGCAGGAGGACACGCTCTGGGTGGGCAGCTTGAGGCCGGAGCGCTCGGACTGGCAGCAGATGCTGGAGGGGCTCGCGGCCCTTCACGTCGCGGGCGTGCCGGTGGACTGGCGCGGCGTGGACCAGGGGCGCGAGCGCCACAAGGTCGCGCTGCCCGTCTATCCCTTCCAGCGGCGCAATCACTGGATGGACCTCAACGGCTCCACCTGGGACATCCCGGGCGTGAGCACCGCGCCGGAGGCAGGGGCCACGCGAGGACATCCCCTCTTGGGCCATCCGCACGCGTCGCCTTCACAGGTGCGGCAGTTCGAGTCCTCCGTGGGCGCCGCGAAGCCTGCCTTCCTGAAGGACCATGGCGTCTACGGACAGATTCTGATGCCGGGAGCGGCCTACGTGGAGATGGGGCTCGCCGCGGGAGCTTCGCTCTTCGGTGCGGCGGGCGGGATGGTGGACGAAATCACCTTCTCGCAGGCCCTCTTCCTTCCGGAGGAAGGGGCGCGCCGGGTGCACCTGCTCTACTCGCCGGAAGGCGAGCGCGCCGGGCGCTTCGAAATCCACAGCCAGGAGGAGCGCACGGGAGAGGGGGAGCCCGCGTGGATCCTCCATGCCCACGGAAAGCTCTCCGCGACGACGGCCGCGCCAGCCGAGCGCGTCGACGTGGAGCGTCTGCGGGCCTCGCTGACTCGCGAGGTGCAGGTGGAGGGCTACTACGCGAAGCTGGGGCAGGCGGGGCTCGCGTATGGTCCCAGCTTCCGAGGCATCCAGTCGCTCTGGCGGGGTGAGAACGCGGTGCTGGGGCGCCTGGCCCTCTCAGGCAGCGCTGCGGCGGACGCGGGGCAGTACCAGCTTCAGCCCGCGCTCCTGGATGCGTGCTTCCAGATGGTGGGCGCCGTGCTCGACGAGGAAGGGGATGCCGCCTACCTCCCCGTGGGGGTCGGCAAGGTGCAGGTGCAGCGCGGCGGGCTGGGTGAGGTGTGGGCCCATGCGACCCTGGCGCGGAGCGATGACCCGAAGGGCCCGGGCTACGTGTGCGACATCCAGCTGCTCACGGCGGATGGGGAGCGCGTGGCCACGGTGGAGAAGCTGCTGCTTCGGCGCATCACCCGGGAGGGACTCCTGGGCGCGAAGAGCAAGCGCTACCAGAACTGGCTGTACGAGCTGGAGTGGCAGGCCCGGCCGTTGGAAGCCCCAGCGGCAGGGGCGGAGGCGGCGCAAGCCGGGACACAGTGCCTCATCCTCGCCGACGCGGCGGGGCTGGGCGCGCGCCTGGCCGAGCGACTGACGAAGCAAGGCTGGCACGTGGTGACGGTCCCTGCTGGAGCGCGAGCCACGGTCGATGACCGCGATTCGGCGCTCGCGCTCCTGGGCCAGTTGCGCCCGGAGGCGCTGCAAGGGCCCCTGCATGTTATCGACCTGTGGAGCCTGGACGGTGGTGGGGACGACATCCCCGCGCAGGCCCTTGGACATGGCACGCGGGTGCTCGTGCTCGCGCAGGCGCTCGTCGAGGCCAAGGGAAAGAGCACCTCGCTCTGGTTGGTGACTCGCGGTGCCCAGGCGACCTCGGAGAAGGAGCGCATCACCCACCTGGGGAGCTCGGTCCTCTGGGGCCTGGGCAAGTCCATCACCCGCGAGCATCCGGACCTCCATTGCCGGCGTATGGACCTGGATGCCAACGCGTCCGAGCACGAAGTCGCCCAGCTTCATGCGGAGTTGCTCGGTGGCAGCGGCGAGGACGAACTCGCGCTGAGAGGAACGACGCGCCGCGTGCCCCGGCTGGTGCGCAGCCGGAAGCTCCGTGGGGCGAGCGGCGAGGCCGCACTGAAGCCGGACGCGAGCTACCTCGTCACGGGTGGCCTTGGCGGACTGGGGCTCATCGTGGCGGAGCGACTGGTGGAACGCGGAGCGCGCCACCTGGTCCTGATGGGGCGGCGTGAGCCGGGGCCCGAGGCGCGCACTCGACTGGATGCGCTGGAGCAGCGCGGCGTCACCATCCACTGCGTGAAGGGTGACGTGGCCGTGGCCGCTGACGTGGAGCGCGTCCTCGCCGGGCTCTCGGGACGCGTGCCGCCCCTGCGTGGCGTCATCCACTCCGCGGGCGTCATCGATGACGGCCTCTTCGTGCAGATGACGCCGGAGCGGCTGGCCAAGGCCTTCGCGCCCAAGGTCTCCGGTGGGTGGAACCTCCACCGTGCGTTGCAAGGCACGGCGTTGGACTTCTTCGTCGTGTTCTCCTCGGCGGCGTCGCTCATCGGATCGGCGGGACAGGCCAACTATGTGGCCGCGAATGCCTTCCTGGATGCGCTGGCCCGCTCCCGCCAGGCCGACGGGCTGCCCGCCCTGAGCCTCAACTGGGGCGCCTGGGCCGAGGTGGGCGCGGCGGCGGAGGAGCAGATCCGCCGCCGCATGGAGCAGCTGGGCTTCGGCGTGATTCCTCCGGAAGAGGGCCTCCAGGTGTTCGAGCAGTCCCTGGGGCTGAGCGGTCAGCTCGGTGTTCTTCCCGTGGATTGGGCGGTGCTCGGGCGGCGTGGACGTTCGCCGCTGTTCGAGGCATTCATCGAGAAGGCCAGCCCCGCGGCGAGCGAGGGGATTCGTCAGCGGCTGGAGCGGCTCGAGCCCAAGGAGCGGCGCGGTGCCTTGCGTGCGCACGTGGGCGAGCTGGTCAACGGCGTACTGGGGCGTCCCACCACGGAGCCACTGGACCCGAACCAGGGCTTCTTCGAGTTCGGCATGGACTCGCTGATGTCCGTGGAGCTGCGCAACGTCCTGCAGCGGAGCCTGGGCACCTCGCTGCCCGCGACGGTGGCCTTCGACAACCCCACCGTCAACGGGCTGGTGGACTACCTGGCGGCCGAGGTCCTGGGCCTGAAGGAAGAGGCCCCCGCGCCCGTGGAGGAGGCTCCCGAGGACGCGGAGCTGGAGTCGCTCCTGGCGGACGTGGACAGCCTGGACGATGACACCGTCCAGGCCATGCTGCGTAGAGGCCGCTGAGCGGCTACGGCTGCCGGGGCCTCGCGTCGTAGACGAGGTCGGCGATGGCGGAGATCGTCTGGAGGTTTTCGACCTTCAGCGACTCCGAGGGGATGGTGATGCCGTACTTCTTCTGGACGAAGCCCATCATCCGGGCGGTCTCCAGCGAGTTCAGCACGCCGAGCTCCAGGAGGGGCGTGGAGGAGTCGAGGTCCTCCGCGTCCCCGTCCAGGAGTTCATCCGCGACATAGCGGGTCAGGACATCGAGCAGGTCGTCTCTGTTCATGGTGCTGGGGTTGCTCCGACTGCGAGTTCGGCATGGACGGCCTGAACCACCTGGGCCGTCAGCTCGTTGAGAAAGAAGTGGCCACCGGGAAACATCTTCATCGAGAAGGACTGCTGTGTTTGCAGTCGCCACGAGTCGAGCGCGGCTTCCGAGACGCGAGGGTCGCGAGTGCCACCGAAGGCACACAGCCGCACCGGAAGCGGAGGCTCGTCCTGGTAGGTATAGCGCTCTGAAATCTTCAGGTCGGCGCGCAGGATGGGGAGGATGAGGTCCAGGATCTCCGGCTGCGCCAGGACCTGCTGCGGAATGCCGTCGTAGCGAGCGGACAGCTCGCGGATGAAGTCGTCTCGCCGCAGGCCGCTCAGTGGGGGAAGTCCACTGCGCCGGGAGGGCGCCTCGGAGCCGGAGACGAGCAGGGTGCCCGGCAGCGGAAGGCCCCGGCGGCGGAGCTCGCGCGTCAGCTCGAAGGCGATGAGCGCGCCCAGGCTGTGGCCGAAGAAGGCAAACGGGCCATCGAAGAGGGGCGACAGCTCCCGCACGAGCGCGTCCAGCAGTTGTGGGAGTTCCTCCACGGACGGCTCATGCAGGCGATTCTCCCGGCCGGGAGGCTGCACCGCGCACACCTCGATGTCCGCCTCGGGGAGCAGGTCCGCCCAACGGAAGTAGGGGAGGCTGCCTGCTCCCGCGTAGGGGAAGCAGAACAGCCGGAGACGAGGCGACGCTTGGGGTTTGCGGCGGACGAGCCAGGGGGACTCGGCCGCCGCGATGCTGGATTCAGGATTCATTGACGATGGATGAGGTGAAGGACAGAGGTTCTATTTCCGGCAGCCGTCGCGGACCCCGCGGGCCGTCGCCGCGAGGGCCTCGATTCCCAACGCGAGCCAGTCCGCGCCGTCGCGCGAGAACCGCTCGGCCAGCTCTGCGTCCACCACTGGGGCCCGCTTTGAGCCAGGGCGAAGCTGCTGGAGGAAGTTCTCCCGGGCGGTGACGGAGTTCCGCGCGGAGCGCTCCGCGAGCTTGAGCCCGCTGGCGAACACCTCCGACAGCTTGGGGTCGCGCAGGTTGGACGGAGAGCCCTCGGTCGATTCGCGGCAGCGCCGCGCGAAGTCCGCCGCCGTGTGCTTGGAGGGCGAGGCCAGCAGCACGCGCTCCAGCGCGGAGGCCTCCGGCCCCGGCGCGTCGAAGTTCGCCGCGTCTCCCTCCGCCTCGCAGACACCCATGGCGTCCAAGGCCACTTCTGGCGCCAGCGCCCGAGGGCAGCCCCCGAGCTGTTGCAGCTCCCGCCGGCAGGCCTCCACGTCCACGGGCGGAAGCGGCAGGGCGGAGATGAGGGAGAACAGCGAGTGCAGCACGGGCAGCTTCACGGTTTCCGAGCCCGGCAGCGCCTTCAGGACGCGCTGCACGGAGTCCCAGGGCTTGGGGCCTCCGGGCGTGTAGAGCTTGAGGTAGCCCTGCTGGAGGAAGCTCAGCCAGCCCTCCGCGAAGGACTGGGCGCGCTTGCGGCTCTCCGGCGAGGCGATGCGAGAGGCTTCGTCATACACCGCGAGGAAGTACTCGAGGCAGATGGCCTTGCGCAGCCGGATGATGCGCTCCCCCGCGGTGGTGGCCAGCGTCGCGGGCGGCGTCGTGGACAGCCCCAGCAGCTCGAGCTCCTCCGCGCTCAGCCACAAGCGCCCCCGGTCGAGATCCGCCTGGAGGTCCACTGCGTCATCGAACATCTGAAGTCCCACGGCGGAGAGCTTCGCGATGCGCCGCACCGTGGCTTCGTCCACGTCCGCGAGCTGGAGCCGCTGCGCCATGTAGGCGCCCGGCACGGCCTTCAGGTACCAGAGGGAGAACAGCTCGTGCGCGGTGAGCGGACGGCCCTGGTTCAGCGCGTCCCGTTCCGCGGCGAAGGCGCGAAGCTGCTCCACGAGCCTCCGGCGGCCGTCCATGAGCGGGGGCGCGGCGGCCATGAACTCCCGCAGCGCCACGATGGCGTCCAGGTCATCGGTGAGGAGGGTGGCGTCGTCGAGGGCCGCGTACCCGTTCGCGCGGACGAACTCATCGATGCGCCGGACGCCGAACCCGTAGTACGTCCAGAGGCGGCCTTCAGACTCCGTGGCGGCAATCTGTGGCAGGTAGCCCAGCACATCGGCTTCGAGGAGCCATCGCCGCATCGCGGCGAGGGAGATGTCGCTCAGTGGGTTGCCCTGCAGGTCGACAGCGTTTTTCATGTCACGGCTCCTCGGGAGATCCAGGAGGGTGACAGGATAGTGAGGGGGGCTGCATGCTCCAGAATGCCTTACATCGGTTCTGCGAGGCACACTGCGCAGGTTGGGAAGCGGGCCGCTGGGACGAATGCCCAGCGGCCCGAGGCCATTAGTAGGGGGAGCAGTAGATGCGCCTGCAGGTAAGGTTCATGGCCGTCGTGGCACCGGGAACCGTGGCCTTCTCCATGACGTTCATCAGCTTTACGAGCTTCTGCTTGGCCTGCTTGGACGATCGGGGGGCCTTCGCCTTCGTCTTCGTCATGACATTCCTCCGTCGATGGATGTGGACTGCTGGCCAAGCCTGGGCGCTGACGGCGGATGCGTCAAGTGCTGAGAGTGATTGCGCGAAATGCGTGAAGTTTTTTCAGAATGCCGCGCATTCCTTCGCGCGTTGCGGCAATGACTGCTGAATCATGTCTTGCAGAGCGTCGTGTCCGAAACGGACTCAGCAACTCCTCGACGCTTACAGCCACGCCGGAGTTCAGCTTTCGGAAGAATATTTCAATGGCGCGTCCGCCACCCGCGCCGTGCAGGGCGTGGCCGTTGGCGGAACAAATCCACCGTGTGGCGCTGTCTCGTTCAAAGAGGACGGGGAAGCTCGGGTCCACCCTCACGTGGTGTGAGTCACGCAATGGCTTTTCACGCATGGGCGGCGGCACGGGCTCGAAGCCTCCCGAAGTCAACCGCTTGAGCCAGGTGGCTTGGATGTGCTGTCGCGCCTCTTTCGGGTGGCTGACATCGCGAAACGCGCGCACGGCTTCGGTGAGCGCCCGGGGCAGCTCCGTGGCCAGGACACCGTTCTTCGAGAGGGCACCGCGAGCCAGGGGCGATGCCGATACCTGCGCGAGCCGTGTCTGCTTCCACTCCTGGTCGGCGAGCGACGTCTCGTCGATCATCCCGCGCAGCAGGTCGTCCACGGAATAGATGGCGTGGTGCTCGGTGATGGGGATGCCGACATTCAGGCTGCTGGCCACGCCTGAGCCGGCGCTCTCGCCCACGTGGTAGTACGTGGAGGGCCAGTAGAGGATGTCGCCGGGCTCGACCTCCGCGACGAAGGACGACGCCAGGTAGGGCTGGTAGTTCAGGATGGTGGAGACGTCCTCGCTCCACGGCCGCTTGCGCCAGAAGCGCATCCGCTTGCGTCCGCGCAGCGCGAACATGAACGTGGTGAAGCGGTCCAGGTGGACCCCCACGGGGCTGTGCTCGTAGGTCCCATGGAACAGCGAGGTGATGCCGCCCGTCACGGGCATGCCCACGCGCTGCCACAGGCCGGAGAAGAAGGCGCGTTGCCGTGACCAGAGCTGGAAGCCGGAGGCGTGCAGCGTGGCGATGATGAGGGCATAGCGGCGCTCGCCCAGTTGCGAGGCGATGCGGGCGTCATACCCGTCCAGGGAGCCATCGGACTTTCTGGGCAGCCACTCCCGGGAGCGGAGCTGCCGCAGCCGGTCCACCGTGAAGGAGACGTCGGGCCGTGACGCCGGCTCGTAGCTGCGGGACAGGTAGCGCTGGGTGGCGCCAGCCGACGCCTCGAAGACGTCGTCGACGGTGAAGGGTGAGGCCTGCGTTCCCTTGAAGAGCACGGGGCGCTGGTTCCAGTAGCGCCTGACGAAGGTGTCCCAGTCGAAGCGCGTAGCGATTTCCAAGGTGGGCATCCGTCAGACCTCCGCTCCGGTGACGACGTGAATCCCGCGCAGCCGGAGGAGCGCCGCCAGCGTGGCGCGAATGGCCTCTCGCTGCGGACCGGGGCGAGCCAGTTTGCACAGCTCACCGACGCAAGGCGGCGCTTCCGAGGACAGTGCGTTGATGAGCCGCTGTCCCACGGCCTCGTTGAGGCCGGGAAAGGCATGTCCGTTGACGGCCCAGATCCACAGCCCCGAAGGGTCCTTCATCCGGATGATGTCCACGGTCGGCGTCTTCCGCACCCGGTCGGAGTCTGACAGGGGTGGGGCCTGGTCCGGCGGCGGCACGGGCTCGAGCGCGCAAGCGCTGACCCTCCGGGCCCAGATGAGGCGCAGGACCTGCTGGACGTCTTCCTCCCGAGTCAGCGCGTGGAGCGTATCGGCGGTCTGCTCGACGGATGGAATGGCGGCCTGTGCGCCCTTGCGCGGCCGGCGCCAGGGGTAGGGGTGGTAGGGCACGCGCTCATCGTGCGCATGCCGCGCTTCGAGGAGCCCCACGAGCACGTCCTTGACCGCGTCCGTGGGCCGGCTCCCCTTGACGGGAATCCACACCCGGACGGCCATGCAGTCCCCCTGGGCTTCTTCGAGCTGCCAGTAGCGAGAGGGGCTGTAGAGCAGCTCACCGGGACCGGCCTCCAGGGTGGTGGCCTTGTCCAGGTGGCGGTCGAAGTCTTCGGTTTCGTTGGGGGGCGAGCCCCAGAGCTTCTTCCAGAGCCGGACGCGCAGCCGGCCCTGGAGCACCAGCGTCACCAGCGAATGGTGGGGCCGCTTCGCGATGCCGTAGGGGCCTCGTGAGAAGCGGCCCAGCAACAGGTCGGTGGCCATGGGCAGCACCGGGACGCCCACGCGCTCCAGGAGCCCCTTGAGGAAGTCTCGCAAGGCGCTCCAGAGGGCGAAGTCGAACATGAACGGTTGTTCGACGTGGAGCTGGAAGGACGCGCCGCCCAGGTGCTTGGAGGCGCGGCGCGAGAACGACTCCAGAGACGCGTCGTCTTCACCCGGGAGGAGCGTTCCCGGGGCGGCGAGCCTGGCGGCCTCCACGAAGAAGCGCGCGTCGGGAAGGGCGCGGAAGCGCGTCCCGTGGCGGAAGGGGGCGCAGGCGGAGATCGCGGCCTGGAAGACCTGGTCGACGGGGAGGATGGGGCCGGGCAGTGCCAGGCGCGCGGGTGCCTTCTCCCAGTGTTGCTTCACGAAAGGCTGCCAATCGAAGGCGTGGTGCATGGCGGCTCCCGTCACGAAGCTTGGAATGTGCGGCGAATCTTCCGCGCATAGGCGGCGAGCGACGGCAGGTTCATCTCCTTCCTGCGCAAGTCGACGCCGGCTTCTTTCTCGATGGGGTAGGGGACGAGCGCTCCCTTCACCTTGCGGAACTTCGTTCCATAAAGCTGCTTCTTCCCCTCCCGCATGCGCACCACGTCAGTGAGGTAGGCCACCTGTTGGATGGGAACGTCGCCTCGTGCCGCCGCGTCCCGCAGCAACTTCAGGCAGCGTTTCTGAAAGGCCAGCGAGCAGTCGGCATGTTGAATCAGCCGCCAGGCGGCCGCGGCTCCGCTGCGGCCCACGAGGCGATGCCCGGGCCAGCCGTGGACCTTGATCGTCTCACGCAGCCAGTCGATCCCCGCGACGGTGAGCGCATCGAGCTTGTGTTCAAGAGCACGGTCCTTGAACTCCGTCGCCACCCACGCAGAACGTAATTGGCTGTCGATGCGGTCCAGCCGTAGCAGTTGCGTGCGGAGGTCTCGATTGACGGTGGGGCGAGGTGCGGCGCTCGACGTCCGGGCCGCTCGCGGAGCCTTATGGGAAGGGCGTCCTTCACGGCGTCGTGAGTCCTGCAGTCGTTCAACGAGGCTCATGGCCGTCTACATTAGCAGACAGCCGCGACCACTCCGTGGAAGGACTGCAAGGCAATGCCGTGCGTCATGCCCCCAGGATGCATGGTGCCAGACGGGCGCATGGCTCTCGTTGGCGTGCTCCACGTCGACCGTGGTGTGCTCCAGCAGGTGAACTCCCGCATCTGCTCGAAGGTGGCGTGGTCACGCAGGAACGCGAAGATGGGGTGCGTGACTTTGGATGGATGAGGTTTGTTCACTGTGGATAGTGGCAGCCTTGACTCTCGGAGAGCTGGAACATTTTCAAGACACGGCTTTCAGAAGCCTTGCCATGAGCCACTGCGTCATTGGGCCAGAGAGGTCCCCAATGACACGTTGGCCATACTCCCTGGGGGGTAGGTCCCCTGTCTTTCCAGCACGGCGCCGAGATGCGAGCCTGCGCGTGCATGCCCACGCTCACGCCGTTGAAGAGTCCCGCCGATGCCCTCTGCTGGGTGGCGCCGCCCGCGGAGAATCCCGAGCTGACCTCCGAAGACCCGCTCGCGCTCGACTATGTCTCGCAGCAGGTGGGGCTCTGGGGGTTGCCCACGCTGACGACGCGCTCCAGCAGGGCCCAGGCCTACGCGATGGTGCTCTATGGATTGCAGCTCGTGGAGCGGGCCATCGAGCACCATGCCTACCCCGCGACGGACGAGGTTCGGCGAGAGCTCTTCGAGCGCTGGGAGCGCTTCTGGGCCCTGGCCACGCTGGAGTTCCGTGCGGGCCAGCTTCCTCGGGGCGATTGGGATTCCATGCGGGGCGTGCGAGGTGCGCGAAATGCGTGGCGCTCAGGTGCGTCGAGCCTGCCGCTCGACTTCCAGCTCATCTCGCGTCAGCAGGAGCTGGGAAACCTGGGTGCCTACCTGGCACCGCTGCGGCGCTCCGGGCTCGTCATCGACGGTTCCCTGCGGCCGGGCCCGGGCGCGCTGGCGCTCATCGACGCGTTCTGGGACGAGCCCTCGGAGAACAAACACCGGGGACGATATGAGGAGTACGCGCTGCTGGCGCTGGACAGGAAGTCGACGAGCATCGCGCGGGTTCACGGACGGTTGACATTGGCTCAGGTGGGGCGGTTCAGCCGTCTGACCTCCTTAGTCGAGCGCGGACGCACCGCCCAGCAGCACCGGTTGTTCGAGGCCCTCTTCGTGCACGCACGGGACCCGCACTCGTTCGCGATGAGCCAGTTGGTCGAGTCGGCATCGAAGGCCGGGGTCTCTGCTCCGCGAGACATCCTCGACGCGGCGCTGGCGGGCCGGCTGGGACGGCTCTCGGATGAGCTGCTGGCGCTCCTGCTGACGGCGCGCCGCTTCGGTGAGGTGATGCAGGGACTCGTCGGGGCCTTCGACCGGGTCTATTCCTGTCTGGATGGCGCCGGTTGGGTCGCTCCCCGCGAGCGCATCGGGCGCGAGGCCCTCGATGCGGAGACGCTTGGGGCGCTGAAGGCCGCATGCGCGGCGCTGCTGTCCTCGCCGCGGGTCGGCGCGATCCGGCGACTGCCCATGCATGGCGCCGCCTTTCTTCGATTGGTCGAGGCGCTGGTGGAGGCGGATTCACTCGAGGCGCTAGACCTGTTGCTGCTCTATCACTCCCATGTGCAGCGCGAGCGGCGACGCGGCGAAGGCTGGATTCGCAACGAGGCCGGCAAGCTCGTGCTCATCGTCACGTCCTACACCGCGCGTCCGGAGTCGGCACGCTTCCCCTCGTTCAAGCTGGATGTGGTCCGCACGTTGCTGACGGACCTGGGACGGCTGCCCATGAGCCGGGAGCTGGATGTTCTGGAAGGTGCCGCATGATGATCGAATCCCGGAGGCTCATCGAGCAGGTCCTCGTCTCCGAGCAACCCTGCCTGGGAGCCGTCTTCTGCTCCTACACATTCGACCCTTCCTATTTCGAGGACCGCATCCTGCGCGCATTGCTGCGCCTGCAGGGGGACCCGGAGGAGGAGGCTGTCCGCTACCATGAGGAGGCCCGTGCGGCGCTCCGCGAGACACCAGTGGCTTGCTTCGTCGACGCCCATGTCCGCCGGGGAGGCCGTCGCCTGCCGTATGACCTCCAGCTCATCCGGGAGCGGACGTTCCACCCGAAGGTCATCCTGGTGCTGTACGACGGGGAGGCGCGCGTCGCCGTGGGCTCGGGCAATGCCACCAGGCCGGGCCACGAGCAGAACGCCGAACTCTTCTTCACTCGCACGTTGCGCTACGACGTCCCCGCCGACGCGGCGTTCCTACGGAACGTAGACAGGTTCCTCAGAAGCTGCGCGGCACTCGCGACCCATCCGGGCACCCAGTTGACGCTGGTCCGCTCCGCGCTCGCGGCAAGAATCTCCGACACCCCGTTTCCCAGCGGCCAGGCGCCGACGGATGCGCTCTTCGTGGACACCTTCAGCGCGTCCATGCTCGCTCATCTGAAAGAGGCGCTCCCCGAGGATGCGCGAGTCACTCGTGTGGGCATCCTGTCCCCGTTCTTCGAACAGGATGACCTCGACATCGCGGATGACACGACGGGGCTCGCGTCGGTGCTCTCCGAGTTGCTCGCGCTTCGCCCCGGGAGTCCGCCGCCGCTGGACCTCGGCGTGCCATGGGAGGACGCACCACTCGCCCCTCCCTATGGCGGGGGAACGCCCGTGCTCGCGGAGGGCGAAGGGCGGCTGTGGGCCTCGCGTTATCGCGAATCGGTCGACGGCGAGGACATCGAACGCCTGGAGTACTTTGGGGTCAATCGCGTCACGGCGAAGCGTGTCGAAATCCAGCTCGGTTCCGGGCGGCCTGGGCGGTACGAGCGAGAGGCATTCGAGCATGAAGTCACGGAGGGGCGGATGTGGCTCGTGGAGCCGCCGACGGTCCATGCGCCGAGGCGAATCCTCGAGCGCATCGTCCGCGAGCACGAGGTCCAGATCTGGCTCCATCCAACGGCGACGCTGACACCTGCCGGCCGCGCGAGCCGGCGGCCCCTGCATGCCAAGCTCTTCCTGCTGACGGTGACGACCGCGGGCAGGACGCTGACCTATGCGCTCATCGGGTCCGCCAACGCCTCCGCCGCCGCGCTTTCGCGTGGGGTGGAGCAGGGGGGCAACGTCGAGGCGGGCGTCCTGCTCTGCCTGGACGGAGAGGTGCGCTTGTCGGAAATGCTGCCCTCGCTGGTGTGCGCGCCCTTCGAGTCGGTGCGCTTCGAGGAGCGGGAGGCGCCCGGGGCCGACGTCGATTTCTCGGCATGGCTCGAGGACGTCGTCCATGACGCGGCCGATCGCACATTGACAGTCACCTGGAGTCAGCAGGGACCAGCGGGACTGGAGGCCTGGTCCTGGTGGTACCTGGACAGGGAACTGGCGAAGGGCGTGGGGCCGGGCTCGGGTCCGGTGGTGCTCTCCGACTTCGAGCTGGCCGCGGCGGGAGCCGAGCTGGAGTTCCGCGCGGCGGGACAGTCGTGGCTCGTTCCCATCCGCGTCGCGGACCTCGCGATGCTGCCCACGAGTGCCCATCTGGCGGGCCTGGGAGTCCGAGAGTTGCTGGCGCTGTTGGCGCGGCGTGTGGGCGCGGAGCGGTTGTCGACCCTTCGCGAGCAGCGAGGCGTAGCGGGGGTCGACTCCATCCTGGACTCCGTATTTGGCGAGGGCTTTGGCCCCACGGACGTCTTCAAGGCCTGGTGGGGACTGAAGGAGGATCTGCTCGCCGCATCGACGGTCTCCGCGTTTCGTTATCGGTTGTTGGGGCCGATGGGGGCCCGGACGCTCTGGGAGCGGCTGCGCGACTTGCCTCGGGATTCCGTGTCCGATGACGAAATCTGGGTCTACGGCTGCGAGCTGCTTCGCGAACTGGAGCAGCTCGTGTTGCCCGAGAGCGCGGATCTGGAGGCGAAGCAGACGCTGCTCGCGGAGCTGCGGACCCTGCTGCGCGCGGACTTGACGAGGCTGCGACCGCGAGGTGCCGGGTGGCTGGACGGTGTCGTTCGTTTCTACGGGCTGGAGGGCACCCATGGAAAGACGTGAGCGGACGTGGTTGCGGAGCTTCCTGCACCTGGATGCACGGGCCGAGTCGACGGTGGTGCCCCTGCGAGACATCGAGCGACAGGAGGACACCGTCCTCCGCGCGCTGGAGCTGTTCGATGATCAGCCAGGAGTCGTGCTGGCGGATGAAGTCGGAATGGGGAAGACGTATGAGGCGCTCGGCGTCCTTGCGGCCCGGTTGCATGTGCTGCCGGATGCCCGGGCGCTGATTCTCACTCCAGGGCCCGACCTCAATACGAAGTGGTCCAAGGAGCTGCGTGCCTTCTGTGACACCAGCCGCCCCATGTACCGGGGCTTCGCGGGTCAGTCCAAGACCGCGAGCACCCTGGCTGAGCTGGTCGCGGCCGCTCGCGAGACGCGAATCACCATCGCGCCCGTGAACATCTTCGCGGGAAGTCGCTCCCTGGCGGACCAGGCCTGGTTGCTTTCGTTGTGGGCGGATGCACAGGGGCTCGCCGGCAATCAGGTGGCGGCCATCTTTCGTCGCTACCGGGACGGCGCGGTGGCGCGCGTGGACGTCGAGCAGCAGGCGTTCCTCGATACCTTCGAGTGGTCGGTCATCAGGCCCCATGTCCGAGAGGCGTTGAAGAGACACAAACAGCGCGCGGGAGAGGGCTCACTCGACGCGCTCTGGAAAAGCGAGGAGTACGACGGCTTCGCGAACCAGAGGTGGGTCGATGATGCGCTGATGGACCTGCGCTTCCGCCTGGTCGGGCAGCTCATCCCCGACTTCGACCTGCTCATCGTTGACGAGGCCCACAAGCTGAAGAACGTGGACTCGGTGCGGGCCACCGGGGTGCGCACTGTTTTCGAGGGGCGCTTCGACAAGGCGCTGTTCCTCACGGCCACGCCGTTTCAGCTCTCTGTCGACGAGCTGAAGCAGGTGCTCTCGCTCTTCGCCCTGGCCCGGTCCGCGCCCGCTGACCTGATGGAGCAGGCCCAGCGATTGTTGGACGACGTGGGGGACTACAAGCAGGCCTATAGCGAGCTTGAGCGCGTCTGGTCACAAGCGGACGAGGCCGTCATCTCGGACTTCGGCGCGTTGTTTTCGAGGGACCCCCAGCTCGTGGAGGAGCCGGCGGATGCGTCCCTGCGGGCGGTGGTCCTGTGCGCGCGCCGATTGCTGTCCCTGAAGGCGGAGCGCATCGAGCCGGGCTTCCGGCGGTGGATGATTCGGAGCCTCCGGGAGGACAAGCGTGTCTACCGCAGGAGCCACCGCTCCCGGCTGCGAGCCCAGGGTGGGGAGGGCGTTCCCTTCATGCTTTACGAGCGGTTCATCGCGGAGCTCTTCCGGGGGAAGAACCGCACTCATAAGGCGGCGGTTCAGATCAACATGGTCTCCTCCTACGGGGCAGCGCGCGAGGGGGCGCTGCTCTCCAGTGAGCGGCAGGCCCTGCCGGACGGCGACGCCGAGGCCTACCGCGGGCTCTTGCGGAGCGTGGTGGGGGAGCTGCGCGTGGAGCAGGGGGGCCACCCGAAGGTGGACCATGTCGTGCGGGACGCGCTGGAGGCTGTCGCCCGCGACGAGAAGACGCTCATCTTCTGCGCCCGCATCGAGACGCTCCGCGAGCTGAAGCGGAGAATCGAGGCGGAGTGGGAGAATCTCCTGCTGGAGCGATGGAGGAAGGTGTTTCCGGTCGCGAGCCACGGCGACATCTTCGAGCACGAGCTGGACGGCAAGCGGGTGGATGGACATCACTCTCGCCTGCGTGATCGGTTCGGCCGCGCCCAGGATGCGCTCTACCTCGCGCTGCGAGAGCGGTATACCGGTACGCTGTTGGAGGGCGTCGTGGTGGAAGGGGCCCACCTTGAACTCGTCATCGAGCGGGCGAACGGCCTCCTGCGCCAGCAGCGCGTTTCCAAGACGCAAGCGGAGAGGATGGACTGGTCCCTGGTCAAGCGCTGTGTCGAGCAGGCCGTGGCCCTCTTCGTGCGAGACGGAGTATTGGCGGGGGATGTCGACCCGGAGGTGTTGAGCCATCTGACGGACGCGCGCTTCGTGGCGCTCGGCTTCGACCTCGTCGCCGACGACGTCGAGGACTCCGCGGAGGGAGACAGGACGCCTTCCTGGACGATTGACGCAGGGGAAGCGGCCCTCGTGCTTCGCCGCGAGCATCTCTGGTCCTACCTCAAGGGGCCCCTGCTCGAGGTACCTCCCGAGCTGCGGGTCCGTACCGTCGAGCGGCTCGCCAGCTATCTCGTCGCTCGCAATGTCCCCTTCCTTCCGGAGCTGCTGGCCTTCGCGAAGGAGCAGGGCGTTGACGTGGAGGCGGTGGAGTCCCGGGCGCTGTTGTCGGTGGTGGACCGCTTCTGGACTACGCCTGGGGGGCGGCCCTGGTTCGAATTGCTGAAGCGCTTCCTGACCTATGCGGGGAAGCTCGACGAGGAGCGGCGGCGCGAAGTGCTCGATGATGCGGTTCGCGCGGGTGCGCTCGTCCGCCACACCGTGGAGGGCGAGAGCCGGGAGCGGCTTCGCGAGGCCTTCAACACGCCACTGTACCCGATGGTCCTCGTGGCCAACGAGGTCATGCAGGAGGGGCTGGACCTGCATCATCACTGCCGTCGGGTGGTTCATCACGACCTGGCGTGGAACCCCGCGCAGCTCGAGCAGCGCGTGGGTCGCGTCGACCGGCTGGGGTCGCTCGTCCAACGGCTTCGCGCGCGACAGCCGGACACCACACTGGACGTTCATCTTCCGTTGATTGCCAACACCATCGACGAGCGCCTGGAGCGAACGGTTCGGCTGCGGGAGCGCTGGCTGGAGTTCCTCTTGGGGGCGGCGCCCCGCATCGAGGAGTACGGCCTGGCGGATGACCCCCTGAAGCCTCTGCCAGATGCCTTCGCGCAGGCGCTCCGCGTGGAGCTGGGGCCGGTGGCGAAGGCACGGCTGCCAGACGGGTGATGCTCACTTCGGTACGGAGGCGGCATCGCAATCGAGCGCCTCCAGGTTCCTGGTTTTATTCGGGTTTTCTCGATTTCCAGCCCCTCGTTTCCCTGCGGATTCCAAGATTTTGGGAAACCGGACGCAACTCCGGGAGGGCCGAGACGACAATGGGATCCAGGAGACCTGAATGTCCACGTCCATCAATTCGAGCCGCAGGGGAGCACCTTCCTCCTACCTGATTTGCAAGGGGGACACCCTCTCTGAGCTCGCCGCTCGCTTCAAGACGTCGGTGAAGGAGTTGGCGCGCATCAACAATATCGCCAATCCAGACCTCATCTACGCGGGGGCCACGCTGCGCCTCCCCGGGAGCGCTGGCGGCCGCCCCACGGGCCACAGCGGCAAGGATTCCTTCGACTCGGGCAAGAGCGGTCCGCGGGGCTCCGGCGGTGCGTCGGGCGGCGGAGAGGTCAGCGGGAGCGGCGGTGTGGCCCCGGGCCAGGCGACCTCCGCGATGCGCAGGCTCGCCGAGGCGGGCCGCCAGGCCGCGCTGGGCATGGGCGGGTACAACAGCCAGGGCCTGTGCGCCACGGGTGTGAGCCGGGCCATCCAGAACGCCTTCGGCTTCAAGGTCTGGGGCAACGGCAACCAGATTGACAACAACCTGCCGCGCGACAAGTTCAAGCAGGTCAACATGTCGCTCGAGCAGGCGCTGAAGATTCCGGGCCTCGTCCTCACCTGGGAGAGCACCTCCAGTCGACTGGGCAGCATCTACGGCCACACGGCCATCACCACCGGCGACGGCCACTCGTCCGCCAGCGACTTCATCGAGCGCAACACGACCAACAGCGGCCGCACCGGGTTCAAGGTCTTCATGCCCATCATCTAGTTCCGCCGCACGGTGGAACCTGTCGTCTCATCGCCTCCGGGGCATTCGACCGGAGGCGATGTCGTGTCCGGGATTCAAGTTCACGGGCGGCTGGGCCTGACGGAGCCCTCTCACGCGCCCGCTACCTGACGGCGCTGTAGGTCCGGATCTGCGTGTTGATCCACGGGATGTAATTGGAGACCCGCGTATAGATGCCGGGCAACCCCGCCCTCGCGCAGCCCACGCCGAAGCTCACGATTCCCTGGATCACGTACCCGTGGGGCCCCGGTACGATGAGAGGTCCTCCGCTGTCCCCTTGGCATGAGTCCTTGCCTCCATCCTTGTACCCGGCCCCGAACATCGCCTGCTCGTTGATGGTGATTCCCTGGGAGCCGTAGCGATTGGCCACGTCCCGGTGATTGAGGGTGGGGACCCCCACCTGCAGTAAGAGGGGGGACGTGTCATACCCTCCGTCCTGTGTCAGGCCCCAGCCCGCGACGGTCGCCATCGTGTTGTCTGGAACCTTCTCCCCGCTGGCAGGGAGGCAGACAGGTGCGCGGTGGCCTCCAGATGCGTACTGCTGGGCCAGATTGGGTCGCATGGTGGATGACTGACCGCAGGCACCGGCAACGGCCTGGTCGAACTTGATGGGCCGGTCGAGCTTGAGAACGGCGATGTCGTTCATCGTCGTGTCCGGATTGTATTGCGGGTGAAGGACCGCCCTCACCACCCGGGCTGTGGCTTGTGCCGCGGTGGGACTGTTCAGGTTATGAGCCCCTGCGACCGCGGTGACGTTGGACGAACCGTAGTAGAAACAATGGGCAGCGGTGAGGACGATATCGGTCTCTTCCTTGAGACCGACCCGCACGAGGGCGCCACCACAGAAGTGGCTGTTGCCCTGCTGCAAGCTGACAATCCATGGGAAGGAGTGAGGCCGAGCCTCGAATCCTCCCACAATCTCCTGGTCCATCTGGCTGATCGTATCGAACGGCTCTCGCTCCACCTCCGGACCACCGCACCCCAGCAGACCGACCGCGACGACCACTCCGCTCATGAATCGCAATGCAACCTCCCGTTTCAAGTGCGGAGGCCGTCAGCAATCCACATGCCGGATTGCTGCCCAATCGATTCACGTACTTGTCCGCGCAACAGCAGGCTCGGTTCGGGTCATGACACGTCAAGTGGAAGCGCTTGACGCGTCAGCCGCACCTTCGTGAACCTTGTTCGTCGCGGGGCACAGGCGCGGGGACATCGGCGCAAACATGCGCTTCGTGGGGAGATGGCCGAGCCCACGGGCGCGCAGTCGCGCGACGTTCGGGGTTGTCCCAGGGCCACCGCGAGGGGAGAGTGGGCGCCGCGATGCGTGAATCCCCTGATGCGTTCCTGCTCGGCATGTTCCAGAAGTCGGGCCTGGCCTGCGGCTCCGTGGACGAGGCCTGGCAGCGCTCCGAGTACCTCTATCCCTTGTTGGGCTGGCTGACAGCGCGGTTCCCCGAGCCCACGGCCTTCCAGATTTGTGCGGAGTGGCTGCGGCTGGCCGCGACGCGTGTGGAGGGCGCCGCCGCCGCCGCGGACCTCTTCGCCCAGGCCCACGGTGAGGCCTATCGTCAGGGGCATGTCATCGCGGGGGCGTTGGGGGACCTGCGCAATGCGTCCATCCTCGAACAGAAGCCCGCCGTCGCCGCGTTCGCGGACGCGGCCAGCCACCTGTGTGAAGTCTGGGCCGCGGTGACGACGCACGAAGTGGACGCGGAGACGAATCCCTGGGCCCGCGCCAAGGCCGCCGCGGGCGCCATGGTGACGGCGCTGGTGGCGCAGCGAGGTCAGGACGAGAAAGACCCGGCGGCGAAGGCGCAGGCGCGTGTCGAGCTCACCGAGCTCCTGCGCACTGCCCGGGCGGCCATCACCGTCCGCTGAGGCAGCCGTCAACCCGGCGGCGTAGGTCTTGCCCCGCAGGACCGGTTCTCCCGGTCCTCGAATCTCCCTAGCTTGAGTGCGCCGATTCCTGGAAGCCCACATCGGATGCACCCCCCACCAGCCGTGTCGCGTCCTCCAGGTCTGGCGCGCACGGCTGTTCCGCACTCATGCCCATGACACGAACCGCTCCATTCCATCCGGAAGACGCCGCCACGCCGGCGGCCGCACTGCACCCGTTGCGAGACTTCGCCGAGAAACTCGGGCGTGAGTTGCGCTTCGAAGACATCCGTTCGGGCGCGTGGCACGCCCGGCTGGTGACCGCCTACGTGCGTCACTACGAGGCGCGGCGCGCCGGTACCGCGTCCGCCGTCCGTGCGTCCGAAACGGACGCCCTCATCCGGCGTGCCAGCAAGGAAGCTGCGCTGGTGGGGGCAAGCGCCGCGGGTATCTCCACCAGCGCGGCCATGTTCACCCTGGACACTGGCTTCGTGGGGGCGCTCGTGGCCGTCCCCGTGGCCGGGGCCGCCATGGGATTGGACACGATGCTGCGCTCGCTCATCCAGGCCCGGATGATGTGCGACGTGGCGTCCGCGTTCGGCGTGCACATCGACCCGGATGACCCGTGGGATCTGCTCCACCTGAACGCCCTCACGTCGGGCTCGGAGACGTGGGAGGACGCGGACCACGGCGGTGCGGGGCTCGTGGGCCGGATGCTGACCGAGGACACGGAGGCGGCGGAGCGGAAGCTGGGCAACCGCTTGATGGGAGAGGGCGTGCTGCGAAACCTCCTTCCCTTCGCCAGCGTCCTGACCTCCTCCGTCACCAGTTGGCGGCACACCCGCCGGCTGGGTGAGGCCTCGGTGGAGTATGCGCGCTACCGCCGCGCCTTGGACGATGCGTTCTCCGCCGTGCGGGCCGTGGATGCGCGGTGCGTGGAGCTGCTCATCGAAGGCGCCTGGTGCCTGTTCGGAACGGATGGGGTGCTGAGTTCCGAGGCGACCGTCATGCTGGCGCACCTGCTGCGCAACAGCCCCTCCGCGGCGCGCAAGCGGCTGCTGGAGCGCCTGGGCGAAGACGAGGCGCAGTGGGTCGAGCGTCTCCACGAGGTACCCGAGCCCGCGCGGGATGCCTTCCTGCACGCGCTCGAGGTGATTGCCGCGGTGGACCTGTCCATGTCGAACGCGGAGTGGTTGCTGTTGCGGCAGGCCGCCGCCGCGCTCAACCGGCCGTTGCGCCGGGAGCGGGTGCAGGCCCTGCTGAAGCAGTTCCGGACCCACGGCGTCGTTCGTGCGCCGCAGGGCGACGCGTTCGAGCCGCGCGACGGGCGGATGCCGTCGTCTCCCGTCGCCGGGCTGGGCGCTGACGCCCATGCCGCTCCGGGGGGGCTATGAAGACGGCGGTGGCATTCCTGGCGGGCGTGGCCAGCGGCTGGATGGCCCGGAGCACCGTCGACAACTCACGCGGTGCGGTCGTCTCCGTGGCGACGGCGGCGTTTGATTTGGTGGCGTGGACGCGGCGGGTCTTCGCCACCGAGCGTGAGTACCTCTCCGACCTGGTGGCGGAGGCGCGCTCGCGGGCGAACCTCCATCAGGCCCACAACCGGCGGGCGGCGGACAGTGGCGCCCGGCCCATCGCGGACAGCCGAGAGGGGCACGCATGAGGCTCGACCCGGACTCGGGCGCCATCGAAGGGGAGTGGTTGTTGCTCGTGCACCACTCCCCGGGCCGGCTTCGTGTGCGCGCGAGCTGCTTCCGAGATGACTCGGACCTCGCGGACCGCGTGCGCGGTGAGCTGGGGGAGACGCAAGGCGTGTTCGGCACCGTCCATTCTCCACTCACGGGCAGCTTGCTCGTCGAATACAGCCCGGACGAGGCCGACGTGGAATCGCTCCTGGCGACCATCGTCGACACGGCGGGCCTGGACGGCATCGTCGACGCCAAGTTCATGGCGAAGTCGCGGATGGCCCCGGCCGAGCACGTGGTGAGCGGCGCCCGGTGGCTGGACGGCCTGGCGCGTGAGCTGACGGGGGCGGGCCTCTACGAGCTGATTCCCGTGGTGCTGACGGCCACGGGCATCTACTCGCTGGTGGCGAACCCGTCGCAGAAGGGCTGGCTGCCTCGCTGGGACAACGCGCTGTACTGGGCCTACAGCGTGTTCCGTGACGGTGTGCGGGAGCAGGAGCTGGAAGGCGCCGCGCGCGTCAGCGGGACGGTGGCCTTCCGGCCCCGGCCCCACGCGTGAGGCCGCGGTTGCACTGCGTTCAGCTCGGGGGGCGTTCATGCGGGCGGAGGTGGAGTTCCTGAGTGGCATGGCGCGCGGCTTCAAGGGGCGCGCGCACGATGTCCTGGATGGGCATCAGCGGCCCGTGTCCGTCCACGTCACGGACGTGGCTCCGGGCCGGCTCCTCATCCGAGGCGCGGCGGAGGATTCCAAGACGCTGCGCCAGTTGCTCGGCTGGCTGGAGTCCCGCCCCGAAGTCCAGGTGGCCACGTGTCAGCGCAGCACGGGCCTGGTCAAGGTGCACTACCAGGAGTCCTCGCGCTTCCCTGGCGCGTTCGCGCTGCGGGTGCGGGACTTCGCCTTCACGTTGCACCAGCTTCCGCCCAAGCCATTCCAGGTGGAGGTGCTGCACGCAGTGCACGGGCGCGTGCGCCTGCACGTCCGAGGGCTCGAGGACGACGACATCCTCAAGCTGGCGGCCTGGGCCGCGACGCTGGCGGGGGTGCACAAGGCGAGCGCCTCGCCGGCCATCCATTCGCTGGTGGTGAGCTTCGACCCGGAGATGCTCAACGCGAGCCAGTTGATGGCGGCCCTGCGCACGAGCGACCCGTCCACCTGGCCCGCCGCGCCCGAACCGCCCCGGCGGGAATGGGCCGCCACGGTCTTCAATTCGGCGGTGCTCGCCGCATGCGTCGTGAATGCGGCACCCATGCCCGTGTTGGCCACGGGCGTCGCGTTGACGAGCCTGCCGCTGGCACAGCGCGCCTTCCAGTCCGTCGCGGAGCGGCGCATCACCGTGGACCTGCTCGACCTGGTGGCGGTGGGGGTGTCCCTGGCCACGGGGCAGGTGCGGACCGCGGCGCTCATCACCTCCCTGCTGGGCGTTGGCGACTTGTTGATTGAGCGCAGCGCGGACCGCGCCCGGTCCGCCATCTCCCGGTTGATGCGGCTGGAGGTGCTGTACGCCTGGCGGCTGCGGGTGGACGGAGAGGTGGAGCAGGTCCGGGCGGACCGGCTCAAGGAGGGCGACCTCATCGTCGTGCACTCGGGGGAGAGCGTGCCCGCCGACGGGACGGTGGTGGCCGGCACCGCGTGGGTGGATGAGAAGGCGCTCACGGGTGAATCAGAGCCCCGCGTCCGCGAGGTGGGAGACCGCGTGCTGGCCGCGTCCGTGGTGGGCGAGGGCAGCCTTCGGGTACGGGTGGTGCGCGCCGGTGTGGAGACCACGGCGGCCAAGATTCTCCACATCCTCGAAGGCGCAGGCGCCAAGCCCATGACGTTGCAGGCGAAGGTGGACTCGGTGGCGAACGGCGTCGTGCTGCCGACCTTCGGGCTCGCCGCGGCGACGGGGCTGTGGACGCGCGAGGCGTCACGGCCCATCAGCATCCTCATCACGGATTTCGGAACGGGTGTCCGCATCGTCGTGCCGGCGAGCGCGCTGGTGGCGATGACGCTCGCGGCGCGGCAGGGAATCCTCATCAAGGGGGCGCAGTACCTGGAGCGGCTGGCCCAGGCGGACACCATCGTCTTCGACAAGACGGGCACGCTGACGTTGGGGGTCCCGGAAGTGGTGGACGTCATTCCCGCGCGGGGCTGGGACGCGCGCGAGGTGCTGTCGCTGAGCGCCGCCGCCGAGCTGCGTCAGTCTCATCCCGTAGCGGAGGCGGTGCGCCGGCATGCCCAGACACAAGGCGTGGAGGTGCCGCAGCCCGAGGCGGGACTGGAGGAGTTCGTCCTGGGGCGGGGCGTCTGCGCCCAGGTGAACGGGCGCCGCGTCTGCGTGGGCAGCGCGCGCTGGATGCAGCAGCAAGGCGTGGACGTGACGGACGCGGGCTCGGCGCTGGCCTGGTCCGTGCCGCGCGATGTCGCCACCCTGTGGGTCACCGTGGATGGCGCGCTGGCCGGGTGCATCAGCTACGTGGAGACACTGCGGCCGGAGAGCGCGGGCGTGGTGCAGGCCCTGAAAGAGAATGGGCGCCGGCGCATCGTGCTGCTGTCCGGGGACTCGCCGTCGCGGGTGGCGGAGGTCGCGAGCCGGTTGGGCGTGGACGAGGCCATCGCGGAGCTGCTTCCCGAGGACAAGGCCACGCAAGTGCGCGCGCTCCGGCGCCAGGGACGCATCGTGGCCATGGTGGGGGATGGCATCAATGACGCCCCGGCGCTCGCGCTCGCCGACGTCGGTATCTCCTTGAGGGGGGCGACGGACGTGGCGCTGGAGACGGCGGACGTGGTGCTGCTGCGAGGCAGCCTCGATGACCTGTTGCTGGCGTTCGACGCGGGCCGCGACACCCTGAGCCGCGTGCACCTGGGGCTCGGGCTGGTGCTGGTGCCCAATGCCGTGGCCATGGTGCTCGCGGCGCTGGGATGGCTGCCGCCCGTTGCCGCCGCCGTCATCAACAACGGCTCCACGGTGGTGGCTGGCTTCGCCGCGCTGGCGCCGCTGTTCCGTCAGGCGCGCGCCGTCCAGCGCGAGGATTCCACCACCCACTGAGCATCAGGGCGTCTGGGGCGCGGCCGCCTGGGGCCTGGGCTTCACGTCCGTGTTCTGGCCGGCCAGGATTTGCCACTGCCCGTTCACGTGCTTCATCACGTACCGCATCTGCGTGCGCAGCACGCCGGGCTCGGTGTCCTGGACGCCAGGGGGCAGGCCGAGATGGCCCGTCACCTCGTGCGTGGTGTCGACAATGGCCAGGTCATCCTGGATGAACTGGACCTTGCGCACGGTGACCTGGCTCTGGCTGCCCTTGAAGATGGTGGCGAAGATGCCCGCGTGGCGCTCCTGGATTTCATCGCGGCCTTCGAAGACGGTGCCCACGATGTTGATGAAGGCCGCGTCCGGGGCGAAGTCCTTGGACCAGGCCACCGCGTCCTGGCGGTTCCAAGCCTCCGTCTGGTCACTCACGAGCTGGAGGATGTCCGCCTCCGCTGGCGCCGTGCCGGTGGTCGCGCACGCGGACGCCAGCAGGAGGAGGGGGGCCAGGAAGGAAAGGGGAAGGGCGCGGCGCATCATTGGGTAGCCTTCTTTCGGGAAAAGCCGGTTGTCGTGTCAGGTCCCATAACACGGCCGGCTTCTCCCAAGCGCCCCTCCCGGTGCCTCAGGCGTCTGGCCTGGTGGGTTTGGCGTCCTTCCCCAGCTTCTGCCGCAGGCTCAACCTCGAACTCCACATCGCTGGCGTCACCACCAGGTCAAGTCCCGAATCTTGTGTAGTGGGTTCGAAGGGGGCTCGATGGCGGACGTGTCCCGTTGCCACGCGCGCTGCGCGCGGGCGGTACGGGTCGCAATGCGCGGACGCCTCCGGGCGACCCTTGCCACCCGAAGCGCGGGTGTCCGGAGGCGTCCATCCCGTTGTTTGCCTTAAGGCGCCGATTCGCCGGGCTCACCCGGAGGGGCCCCCGGGTTGCTCAGCGAAGTGGCTCAGGCCTTCGCCTTGTCACTGCGTTCGCCACCGCCGACCTTGATGCGCTTGGGCTGTTCCTCGGACTTCTTGGGGATGCGCACGTTGAGGACGCCACTCTTGAAGTCCGCCTGGACGTCGTCGGCATTCACGCCTCGGGGGAGCGTGAAGGTCCGGCTGAACGAGCCATAGTTGCGCTCGTAGGCGTAGTAGCGGTCACCTTCGTCGCGGCGCTCTTCTTCCCGCTTGCCGCTGATGGTCAGCCGGTTCTCCGCGAGGGTGATTTCCAGGTCCTTCTCCTCCACGCCGGGGACATCGGCCTTGAAGATGAAGGCATCCTGGGTCTCCTTCACCTCGAAGTCGGGCACGAAGCCGCCTTCCCGTGTGCCCTGGGGGCCGAGCATCCGGCCGAGGTCGAATCCCAAGAGCTCCTGCATGCGCTCGAAGGGGTCCCAGCCGCGCGGGGCTCCCAGCATGCCTCCGCCTCTGCGGGCAGGTAGGTCCGCCATGATTCCGTCTCCTTTCAGCCGTGCCCCGTTCGTCGAGGCAGGGGTTTCGAGATTCACGGTAGGGAGACGGCGGCGGAAGGGGAGGCACCGGGAAGCCTGCCGGTGCCTCGTCACGCGTCTGGGATGGGCGCCCGGCGCCCTGCGTCAGTTCCCTTCGGCGTACTGGCGGCGGTGGTCGCGAATCTCCGTCAGCCGGAAGGCACCGGGCGGCGGGGCCACGGCCTCGGGGGCATCCGCCGGCAGCTTCATCAGGCGCTCGTATTCCTCGATGGAGACGCGCTCGCGCCGGGCCAGCACGCCCTCCAGGTCCGCCTTCGCCATCCGCTCGGCGGCCCTCTCGCCCACCGTGCCGGAGTAGAATTCGGCCGCGCAGCCGCTGCCGTAGGACAGCAGGCCCATTCGCTGTCCCGCCAGCGCGCCGGCCTCGCGGTGCAGCAGGCCCGCCAGCGCCAAGTAGAGGGACGCAGTGTACACGTTTCCGATGCGCGAGTTGAGTCCCAGTGAAGTCGCCACCTGGGCGTCATAGCTGGCGGCCGACTTCGCCTGCGCCTCCCGCGACTCCGCCGTCGACGCCGCCGCGTCCGGCGCATCCTCCAGGTCGCACAGGCGCAGTTGGGTGTGCGCCTTCCGGGCCATCTTGCAGAAGGGCACGTGGTAGGCGATGCGCGCCAGCTGTTCGCCGGGCAGCGCATCCGACCAGCGGACCAGGCCCGCCGCCAGGGCCTTCTCGCGCCAGCCCCGGTAGGCGCCGGACAGGGCCTCCAGGTAGCAGGTGATGGAGTAGTGCCCGTCCACCAGCGCCTCCCGCCGGCCCACAGGCCGCCAGAAGTCATACACGTCCATGGTGCACACGCCGTTGAGGCCCACGTCCATGGCGAGCAGGTCAGGTTGTTCGGAGACCAGCAGCGCCACCGCGCCGCCGCCCTGGGTGGGCTCGCCCGCGGTGTTCAGCCCGTAGCGCGCGATGTCCGAACACACCACCACGGCCACCTTGCCCGCGCCCGCGCCGGACGCAATCCACTCCACCGCCGCCATCAACCCGGCGGTGCCGCCGTAACACGCGTGCTGCGTGTCATAGGTCCGCATGGTGCGCGGCAGCTTCAGCAGGCCCTGCACGTGCGAGGCGACGGGCTTCGAGTGGTCGATGCCCGTCTCCGTGCCCACCACCAGCATGCCGATGCGAGACGGGTCCACGTCCTGCTGACGGATGAGGCGGGCCGCCGCGGTGGCCGCCAGGGCCACGGTGTCCTCGCCGGGGTCGGTGACGGCCATCTCCCTGGCGCCCAGGCCCGCCGTGTACTTGGCCGGGTCCACGCCACGTGCCCGGGCCAGGTCTTCGATGTCCACGTACCGGGACGGCACCGCGACCGCCAACGCTTCGATTCCCACGCGCTTCTTCATCGGACTCCTCGATTCCTTGTCGTGCTCTGGATTCCAGCCGCCGCTTCGCTCACGCCTCGGGGGGCACCAGCACCAGCCGGCCCGCCACCTCGCGGTTCTCCAGCCGGAAGTGGGCCTTCGCGGCCTCGGCCAGGGGCACCGCGTCCGTCACGAACTGCCGCACGCCGCCGGTGGCCGTCAGGCGCAGGGCCTCGTCCAGCTCCGCCTGCGTGGTGGCGTAGGCCCCCAGGATCTCCAGCTCCTTGACGATGACGAGCCCCGGGTTGAGCTGCACCATCCCTGACTCCAGGTTGCCCACCACCACCACGCGGCCTCCGGGCGCCATGGACTTCAGCGTCTGGTCGAACGTGGCGCTGCCGACGATTTCGACGGCCATGTCCACACCCGCGCCCTGGGTGCGCTTGCGGACGTCCGACGCGAAGTCCAGCCCGCGCGACACGATGACCTCGTCCGCGCCCGCCTCCTTCAGCGCCTGCACCTTCGCCTCGCTGGACGTCACCGCGATGACGCGCGCGCCGTCCAGCCGCGCGAGCTGCACGGAGGACAGGCCCACGCCGCCACTGGCGCCGGTGATGAGCACCGTCTCGCCCGCGCGCACCTTGCCACGCGTGCGCACCGTGTGGACGGCCGTGCCGGTGGTGCAGCACACCGTGGCCGCCTCGTTCCAGGGCAGCGACGCGGGCACCCGGCCCAGTCCGCCGACGGGGGCCACCATGAACTGGGCGTAGCCACCGGCCAGCTCCTCGCCGAAGAAGCGGTTGTCCGTCTTGCAGAGGCTGTTGCGGCCGCTGCGGCACAGGGCACAGTCGCCACACGACATGCGCTGGAGCGTCGCGGCGCGGTCGCCCGTCTTCCAGCCCGGCGTGTCCGGGCCGACTTCAATGACTTCACCCGCGGCCTCGTGGCCAAGAATCGCGGGCACGCTGGTGCGGGGCAGGTTGCCTCGGCGGTTGATGACGTCGTGGTAGCAGACGCCACAGGCATGCACGCGCAGGAGGACCTCGCCACGCCCGGGACGGGGCATGGGCACGGTCTCCATCTTCAGGTTGCCCGCTTCACCAAAGCTGCGCAGTACGACGGCTTTCATCGGGGTGCCTCCGTGCATCTGAATTCGTGGAAGGGGAACGGCCCTGCTCAGGCGCCGACGAGCGCGTCGCGGTAGCCGTGCGGGTCGATGGCGCGAATGGCCGCCACCGTCCGGGCATCCGGCAGCGAGGTGACGGACAGCGCTTCGGAGACCTGGAAGGCGAAGCCCGTGCGCTCCGCGATGTGCTCCTCCGAGGCCCAGGGGTGTCGCGCGAGCAGCCGCGCGCCGGAAGCGCCCAGTTCGAACACGCCCAGGTCGGAGATGAGCGTCACCGGCCGGCGCGGATCTCTCGTGGTGGCGACCTGCACCTCCGGCACCAGGTTGCGGCGCGACTGGCGCGGCACCAGCAGCACCGGCCGGCGCACCCACTGCCGCAGCGTCGCGGCGCCCGCCACGCCGGGGAACTTCGTCCGCGGCTTGTCCAGGCTGCCGCTGGCCGTCATGTTGGTGCGGCCCTCGGCGTCCACCTCGGCCGCGCCGAAGAAGACGGTGTCCACCCGGCCGCGCCGCGCGTGGTCGAACAGGTCCGGAATGGTGATTTCCGCGGACCGGCCATCCAGGTAGCCCAGGTCCTCGGAGGAGGGCAGCAGCGTGGGAATCTCCGGATCCAACGAGCCCACGCAGGCCAGGTACGTCAGGTCCGGCGCGTGCGTCGCGCGCGCCACGGCGATGGCCAGGATGGCCAGCGGTGACGCCACGCCCGTGGCCACCACGCCGCCGTCATCAATCTGCCGCGCCAGCAGGGAGACCACGGTCTCCGCGGGGGTGACGTCCAGCGTCGCGCTCATGCCGCCCTCCGCGTCAGCACCGTTTCCAGGAACTCCGCTTCACGGCCCGTCTCCGCCAGCGACAGGTAGCGGGCCAGCATCCCGTCGTCGTGCGGGTAGAGCCCGGCGCAGCCGGTGGGCAGGGCGCCGCCGGGCGCCAGGACGATGCGGTCCACCTGGAAGCCGGGCAGGGTGGCGCGAGGCAGCTTCGCCACCCGTTCCTCCACCGTGGCAATCACCCGCTTCGCCGCGCCCGCCACCAGCAGGTCCGTGGTCGGGTCTTCCATGTAGAGGTTGCCGCGCTCGTCCGCGGCGCGCGCGTGGAGCAGCGCCACGTCCGGATAGAAGGCAGGCTCCACCGCCACGCGCAGGCCGGTGAAGGGGTCCTCCACCGTGGGAGGCGGCTCCGTCCGCGCCAGCCCGGACACGTCCGCGTCCGGCGCGGGGATGAAGGGCAGCCCCATGGACGCGGCGCGCAGCCGCTGGACGACGCGGTAGCCATCATGTTCGCGCCAGGCGAGGGTGCCTTGCTCCATGGCCCGCTTGAGGCAGGGCATGGGACGCACGCGGCCCTGGAGGCTCAGCGCGCCGAAGGCAATCTCCAGCCTGCCCAGACAGCCGCCCGCCACGAGGAACTCCGCGGGCAGCGGGTTGGGGAGGGAGATGAGGCCCAGGCCGCGCTTGCCCTGCGCGATGAGCTCCATCACCAGCGCCATGGGGGCGCGACCCAGCATGAAGCCGCCGGTGGCCAGCGACGCGCCATCCGGAATGGAGGCCACCGCCTCCTCCAGCGAGCACCAGCGCGCCGTCTTCATGCACCCTCCGAATCCGTGCCGGTGGCCGACACGTTCGGCACCATGCGCAACGGGGAGGGCCCTGCCTGTCCAGCGGTGTCCCCAGCGGCGGCGAAGGGCGGGAACAACATGCCCACCATGCCGTCGGCGATCTGCTCATCCGTGAGGCGCCCGTCCGGCTTGAACCACTTGTAGATCCACAGCACCATTCCCAGGAACGAGAAGGCGCCCACCGTCGGGTCCACGGGGCGGATGAGGCCCTGCTGCGAGGCCTGCGAAAAGGCCTCCTCCAGGAAGTCCACGTACTTCTTCTTCCGGGCGTCGATGAAGGCGCGCGTCTCGCCGGTGAGCGTGGCGTGCTCGTGGAGGATGATGATGACCTCCTTGCTCCACCCTCGCGTCACCAGCAGGATGTTGTGGCGCATGCACGCGCGAAGCCGCTCCACCGGATTCGCGATGTCCTGCACCCGCGAGAGGACCTGCTCCTCGAACAGGTCCATCCCGTAGTTCATGATGGCGAAGAGCAGCTGCTCCTTGTTCTGGATGTGGTGGTAGAGGCCCGCCTTCGTCATCCGGCACGCGGCGGCGATCTCCTGCATCGACGTGCCCTCGTACCCCCGGTCACAGATGAGCCGCGCCGCCGTTTCAAGGATGGCTCGGTAGCGCTCGCCCTCGTCCGGCTTCCGTCCTCCGGTGTTCGTCACGTCTGCTCCCTTCTGGAGACCTACCGACCGGTAGGTAGCAGCGCCCGACGCGGGGTGTCAATCGCCAAAGTCGGCCCCCGGGCCGGCGGGCCTCCTGATTTCCCTGCTATTTCAAGGGGTTGGGGAGGGGCTGGCGGTTAGACTCCGCGGGCCATGCGGTACGCCCTCGTCCCCATCCTGTTGCTCGGTGTCGCCCTCACGACGGTGGGGGTGGGGGTGTTCACCCTGTTGGAGCGCAACCGGGAGGCGCAGTGGCACCAGTTCGCGGTGGAGCGCCAGGCCCAGTTGGATGAGGCCACACGCGGGGTGGCGGAGACGCTGGAGGACGTGGCGGAGGACCTGCGCTTCGCCGGGGAGCTGATGTCTCAGCCCGGCACCTTGGCGGAGCACCGGCGGGAGATGCGAGCCCTGTTGGAGGCGGTGGGCCAGTACAAGGTCCTCATCGCCTACGACGCCAGCGGCAAGGAATGGCTGCGCATGTTGGACCGGCGCATGGGCAAGCAGGTGGCGCGAGCGCCCGTGCTGGCGCAGATGGCGGAGGCGGCCCGGCGGGCCCTGCTGCGGCCGCCGGGGGACGTCACGCTGTCACCTCCCATGGAGGATGGCGGCTTGGACTCGCTGCGGGTCATGGCCACGGCGCTGCCCGTGGATGAGCAAGGCCGGCCCGAGGGCGCGGTGGCGGTGCTCGTCGACACGACATCCTTCTTTACGCCGCTGCGCATCGTGACGTCGGACCCGGACGCGCGGCTGTTGCTCCTGGGCACCTATGGTCATCCGACCTCCGCCAGCGACCCCACCCTGGCGGACTGGTTCCGGCGGCTGGAGACGGAGGGCGCGTGGGTGCCGGGCTTCACGACGCTGGCGGCTCGCATGCGCGAGGGGGAGCGCGGCGCGTTGCCGCTGCGCGCGGAGGAGGCCGAGCGATTGGGCCTGGGCCGCTCGGAGGCCATCGCCGTGTTCACGCCCATCCGCGTTCGCGGTGGCAGCCATTGGGCCGCGGCCACGTTGGTGTCTACCGCGACGCTGCGATCGCATCAGCAGGCCCTCATCTGGCGGCTCCTGGCCGCGGCGCTGCTCGTGGCGCTCTTCCTGGTGACGTTCGCCGTGTACGTGGTGCTGGCGCAGCGCCGCGCGGCCGCCTTGCGAGAGAGCCGTCAGCACGCGGACCAACTGGCGCACCTGCACGACAAGACGCAGAAGATTCTCGACCACATTCCTTCTGGGGTGCTGGCGCTCACCGTGGACGGGCGCATCAGCGCGGTGAACCAGGTGCTCCGTGAGCGCATGCCTCCGGACGCCATTGGCGCGCCGTTGGAGACGGCGTTCCCCCAGGCCCCGGCACCCGTGGTGTCCCGGATTCGCGCCCTGGTGGAGGCCGCTGCGAGCGAGTCGCGCGCCCATGGCATCCTGGGTGAGACGCTGGTGCTCTTCGGCGAGGAGGGCCGTTTCAATCTCCACGCGGTGCCGCTGGAGGCGCGCCACCCGGAGGTCCAGACCTTGTTGGTGGTGGAGGACCTGAGCAACGTGCGCGCGCTGGAGACGCAGTTGCTGCGCGCGGAGAAGCTGGCCACGGTGGGGGTGCTCGCCGCCGGTATCGCGCATGAGATTGGCACGCCGCTGGGCGTGGTGCGTGGGCGCGCGGAGTACGTGCTGGGCAAGCTGGGCCGGGAACACCCGCAGGGGCCTGGCATCGCCGTCATCATCGAGCAGATCGACCGGGTGAGCCGCACGCTGCGGCAGCTCCTGGACTTCTCGCGCCTCCAGCCCACGGCGGTGCGGCCGGTGCCGCTCATCTCCCTGCTCCAGGACGTCCAGGAGTTGCTGCGCATGGAGGTGGAGCGGCGCGGGGTTCGCTTCGAGGTGACCGTTCCGGAGACGCTGCCTCCACTGGCCGCGGACCCGGACCAGCTCCAGCAGGTGCTGGTGAATCTGGCGCTCAACGCCTGCCATGCGTGTGGCGAGGGCGGGCAGGTGACGCTGTCCGCGGCGGTGCCAGAGGCGGAGCCGTGGGGGCTGGTGGCGCTCACCCTCCGCGACGACGGCTGCGGCATTCCCCGGGAGCACCTCAATCAGGTATTCGACCCCTTCTTCACCACCAAGAAGCGGGGACAGGGCACGGGACTGGGCCTGACGATGGTGGCCCACGTCGTGCGCAACCATGGTGGCCGGCTGGAGCTGGAGAGCGAGGAGGGCCGGGGCACCTGCGTCACCGTGCTCTGGCCCATCGCGAAGCCCAGCGCGGAGGAGCGGTATGTCGGTTGAAGGACGCATCCTGGTCGTCGATGACCACGTGGAGATGGGCCTCATGCTGCGAGAGCCCCTCACGGACGCGGGCTACGTCGTGGACCTGGCCACGGGCGGCGAAGAGGCCATCCGGATGGCGCGCGCACGGGCCTACGACGCGGTGCTGTGTGACTTGCGCATGGAAGGGGTGGACGGCCTGGACGTGCTGGAGGCCGTGCGGGCGCTCGACGCGGACATCCCCGTGTTGATGATGACGGCCTTCGGCGGCGTGGAGAGCGCGGTGGAGGCGATGAAGCGCGGCGCGTACCACTACTTCACCAAGCCCTTCCGCCTGGATGAGGTGCTGCTCTTCCTCGAGCGCGCCTTGAAGGAGCGCAGGCTCCAGGTGGAGAACCGGGCACTGCGGCGCGCCGCTGCCGAGCGCAGCGGGTTGGGGGCGCTGGTGGGCCGAAGCGCGGCGATGCGGAACCTCTACGAGCTCATCGACCGCGTGGCCTACGCCCAGGCGGCGGTGCTGCTGCGAGGCCCGAGCGGCACGGGCAAGGAGCTGGTGGCGCGTGCGCTGCACTTCCAGGGGCCTCGCGCCTCCGGACCCTTCGTGGCCGTCAACTGCACGGCGCTGCCACATGACTTGCTGGAGAGCGAGCTGTTCGGTCACCTCAAGGGGGCCTTCACCGGCGCTACCCACGCCCGTCGCGGCCTCTTCGTGGAGGCGGATGGGGGCACGCTGTTCCTGGACGAGATTGGCGACATGCCGCTGGAGCTTCAGGCCCGCCTGCTGCGCGTACTGGAGGACGGCGAGGTGCGCGCGGTGGGCGCCGACGGCAGCCGCACCGTGGACGTGCGCATCGTCGCCGCCACGCACCAGGACCTGGACGCCCGCGTGCGCGAGGGCCGCTTCCGCGCGGACCTGTTCTACCGGCTCAATGTCGTGACGCTGCTGTTGCCTCCGCTGGCGGAGCGGCGCGAGGACATCCCCTTGCTGGTGGAGCACTTCACGGCTCGCGCCCGCGCGCGCAACCCTCGCTCCCGCATGCAGTCCCTGTCTCCGGAGGCGGTGGCCGCGCTCGCGACCTTGCCTTGGCCGGGAAACGTGCGTGAGCTGGAGAACCTGATAGAGCGGCTGGTGGTGATGGTGGCGAGCGAAGTCGTGGGGCTGGAGGAGTTGCGCCCACACCTGCCACCCGAGGCGCCGGAGGTGCAGCCCTTGGTGATGGCGCAGCACGCGCTGTGGCCCCTGCGGCGGCTGGAGGCGGAGTACATCGCGTGGATGGTGACACGCTGCGGCGGGAACAAGACGCGCGCCGCGGAGGTGCTCGGCATCGATGTGTCCACCATCCATCGCCGCGAGCGGGAGCGCGGGTAGGGGCGCGCGAGACACCGTGGTAATCCGCCAGGGACGTCTGGCGTGATGCAACGGTTCGCCCGCACGTTGCCCGGGGCTCTCGGGGGGGGGGACAGCGGGCATGGGCATTGCTTGATGTTGCAACGTGAAGTCCTCGTCCATTGCCCGTGCCCTCCTGCTCGGAGGGGATGCGTCGCTCAGCTCGCTCCTGATGGACGTGCTGGCCGAGCTGGGCATCGCGCTGGAGTCGGGCGCGCCGGCTGGTGGATGTCCGGACCTCGTGCTCGTCCACGTCGAGCGCGGTGAGAGTCTCCAGCGTCGGCTTCAGCGCGCCCGGGAGCTTTCGCCCCAGGGGCCCATCATCGTGCTGGTGCCCTTCGCCGATGAGCGGCTGATGGGACTCGCCCTGCGGCTGGGCGCCCGCGACTGTTTCGCGCTGGGCGGGCCGCTCGGTGAGCTGCGCCGCGTGTTGCTGGCCCACGTTCCAGGTCATCCGAGTTCCGTATTCATCTCTCCCGGCGGGGCCGTGCCGCCGTCCACCGAGTCGCCCCATGATTGAGCCTCTCGCCGTGTCCGCGGTGCCCGCCACTCCCGCGTTTCCGGACCGCCCGCTCGTGGCGCCGCCCGCTCCTTCCGAAGTGCCGCTTTTTCAGGATGCCGGCCTGCGGGTGACGACCGAGCGGGTCGTCGCCCGGGGCAGGACGCTGCTGCTCGCGGACGTCCAGCGGGTGGAGACGGTGCGGCGCACGCCTCGCATGGTTCCTGTGTTGGCCACGCTGGGCCTGTGCATGAGCGTGGGGCTGCCGGCCCTGTCCGCGCTGTCCGTCTCCAGCAGCACGGCGAAGGGTGTCTATGAGGCGGCGCTGATCGCCGTCGTCATGGTCATCTTCGGCTGCATCGCGCGGCTCGTGCTCGCCGAGGAGTCCTACCGGTTGGTGCTGCATACCCGCGCCGGCTCTTGGCGCGTGCGCGCGAGCAAGGATCCGAAGTCCCTCATGCTGCTCGCCGGACTCATCCAGGACGCCGTCGCGGCACGGGGACGGCACTGAGCGAGCTGGAGCTGTGGAATGACATCACTGTCTTCCTTCGCACCCCAGATGTCCCCTTGGGGAACAACGGTCGAGCGCCAGCTTCGCGATCTGGAGGTAGGCGGCAAGAATCACTACGGCAGCACGTCTTGGGGGGCACCGAGGTGGCCGTGCTCTTCTACTCCCTCATCGAAACGGCGCGCCTGCGCGGTAAGTTCCTGGGCCACGACCTGCCCCGGGCCGCGCTCGCCGCTATCCAGGGCCCTGGCACCGGCTCGCTCCCGCATCGCCAAGACTGACAGGCACTCGCGCTGATCTCTCGGCCGCTCCAGCTCTGCGTCCACACTGGGCACGGCGAACTCTTACGATGAGCCAACTGCGCAAGCTCCTCTCGCGCCGTTGACGATTTGGTTCGGGCGGCACCTTGGCTGCGAGCGGCCACCCCTCGCGCGAAGCTTGCCTCTTGGTTTCGCACACTACCAGTGTGCGTTAGGGTAGTTGTATGCTGCTTGGAGGGACTTATGGACCCGTAGGGTGAGAGTCCCGAAGTGGCAACAGGTCGAAGTCGCATCGCTGGGGTGACGCCGAAGCCAGCCGGTGTGGCACCCGAGGATTATTGCCTCCCAGCGCGCTTCAGCCGCTCCTGCTACGCCAGATTGGCACCTGCCCGCTCTGCAACAGGGCGATCAGCCCCAGGGCTCCGCCTGAGCGCCCCTCTCGGATGTGACCAAGTCGTATTAGCATTCCCCAACTGTCGGCCTTTTGCACCAGACCCATACGCCTGCAGTCGTGTTGGCAATAACGCAGTAGGCGGGACGACTTCTTCCCTGTCGAAATAGGGGCTACATCATAGGCTCTTAGGTCGCGACAGCACCAGGTCGGGCAATCCTGACTCACCGCTGAACAGGATTTCATGATTGCAACCGTCACCAAGCGCGGGAGACGATGCCAAACCTATGCACAGGGTTCCTGTCACGTCGAGCAATATCCGCTCTATAGGGTATGACTCAGCTGTATCGGTCCTTGAGGTGGAATTCAATGATTTTAGTGTTTATGTCTATTCAGGAGTCCCGCTATCGCTTCACGCGAGTCTCATGCAGGCGAACTCGAAGGGTGCATTTCTTGCCAAATACATAAAGGGTAGGTTTGTGTACAGGAGGGTTGAGTGACATGAAGATAAAGACAATTCGAATTGAAAACTTTCGATCTTATCGCGATGAGACGATTGGTCTGAATGACTACACGTGCATAGTGGGAACAAATGGGGCCGGAAAGTCCACCATCCTAACTGCCCTAAATATATTCTTTCGCGATCAGAGTGGGGCAAGTACGAACATTACTCATCTAGATGAAGAGGATTTTCATAATAAGGACACGAATGTCCCAGTGAGAATAACTCTTACATTTAAAGACCTGTCTGAGGCGGCACAGGAGGATTTTCGAGACTACTACAGGCAGGGCGAGTTGATTATTTCCGCTGTAGCCAAGTGGGATCCTGTACTGAAGCAGGCAGAGGTTCTTCAGTTTGGGCAGCGCAGAGTGATGAAGAAGTTTAAGCAGTTTTTTGCGAAGTTCAATGGAGGCGAAAAGGTATCGGCTCTGCGGGATGTCTATGATAAATTGAGGCTGGAAATACCTCAGTTGAAGCCCGTGAAAATCAGGCAGGAAATGCATGATGAGCTCTCTAGCTATGAGATGTCGCATCCAGAGCTTTGCGAGCCGATCCCAAGCCAGGATCAATTCTACGGGGTCACAAAGGGGGCCAACCGACTACAGCGTCACGTGCACTGGCTTTATCTGCCGGCAGTGAAGGATGCAACACTGGAGCAGACTGAGTCGAAACGATCGGCGCTTAGCGCTCTGCTAGAGCGTGCATTGCAGGTCGGGGCAACATTTGACGACCCGCTGAATGAACTGAGAAGGGAGGCTGAGGGTAAGTACCGAGAACTCTTGGCCAAGAAGCAATCAGTGCTCCAAAATCTGTCGACTGCATTGGATGTCCGGATTCGGCGTTTGGTTCAGTCTGATGCCAATCTTAGGGTTGAATGGCTAAATGCTCCAGAGAGCTATGTTAGTATACAGGACCCTATTGCGCGGATAATCGCAGGGGAGAGTCGATTTTCGGGGAACATGGCCAGGTTTGGACATGGCCTTCAGCGAGCGTTCTTGATTGCGCTCCTTCAGGAGCTTGCCAGTGTTCAGGATACATCTAAAACAACGCTGATACTTGGGTGTGAGGAGCCGGAACTCTATCAGCATCCATCTCAGGCAAAGCATCTTGCCAAGGTGTTGCAGACTCTGGCGAGTTCATCATATCAGGTGATGACTTGTACTCATAGTCCTCATTTTGTCTCCGCGCGAGGGTTTGAGGACGTTAGGGTCGTTCGCAGGGATAGCTCTCAAAAGCATGCCTATGTGAGTGCTCTTACGCTTGAGCATCTACGAACATCCCTGAATGCGTATACTTCAAAGCCTGCCTCTCATAGTAATGGGACGCTTGTGAGGCTTGAGCAGATTCTTCAGCCATCGATCAGTGAGATGTTTTTCTCGGAGGTTGTTGTTTTTGTTGAGGGAATTGAGGATGTGGCGTGTATAACGACTTATCTTGAGCTTCTGGGGCTCTATGATGATTTTATTAGGCTCGGGTGCCACTTTGTTCCTTGTGGAGGAAAGAGTCGACTTGTTGAGCCCATTGTTATCGCTAAGGGCCTGAAAATTCCGACGTTTGTCGTCTTTGATTCAGATGGTCATGACCAAAGCCCGCTCCATAGATCGAGGCACGAGAAAGACAACAGGGAGCTCTTGAGGATTTGCTTGTCTCAAGGGGTGGAGCCATTTCCTCAGAGTACATTTTGGGCCGTAGATCACGTCATGTGGAGAACTGAGATTCAAGGTGAAATAGAGGGCGAAATCGGTCAGGAAGATTGGCATTCGGTCAAGGAACGTGTTCGAAAAGAGAATTCAATTAACTTGCCGAGCGTTGATAAGCACACGTTGTTCTTGGCGTATTGCCTGAGCTACGCCTGGGAGGAGGGGAAGCGTTCTCAGTCCTTGGAGCGTCTTTGTAAGGCAATCTGCGCCTTTGCGGCAAATGCGACTGGGCGAGAAGGGCCAAAGGAGCAGGCCACGCCACCTTCGCCTGTAAATGTTCTTGCATAGGTGCGAACGCCATGGCGACGGGGCGTGTTTGTGAGCCTTGGTGCCTTGTTCTCATGTTTGTCGGATCGCTAATGGGCGCATGGCGTTCAGGAGTCGTGTTGAAATCAGGGTGTCCGGTAAGAATGGTAGCCGTGCCACGGAGCTATTGAACTATGTCCGCTTCGGCATTTGAGGAAAGGCGATACGCCACTTTTGAAGCGTTTATCCGTGAGATTCGGACGTGGATTCACGGAGTCGGTGCACAATGCGCCCAGTTGTGTGGATGCACCACAAAGCATTCCTATCGCTCTCCATGGACGTCGTTCAAGCTGCAGCACTTCACTGATGACCGTTGGAATGGTCCTTACGTTGTCAATGCTGACACGAGGCGGGAAGCGCTGTTGGAGCTTCTCGACCTAGTGGATGCTGGCAAGACCGCCGAAGAGATTTTTGCGCCGGACAAGACTAGCGGAGACACGCGCACCATACGTGTGCTGGGACGAAGCACGGCTGCTGGATTTTACGCTTATCAACATAGGACAGGCGTCCCTATCGACGCCCAGACTCGGTGCTGTGGTGGTCGCTCACCTCTCCGGTAGGCGCTTGAGTCGGAAAGTCCAGTCACGAACTTTGCCGGCAATGGCGGAGTGGGTCTGAAGCTCGCGGCCGACATGTTGCTGTGTGGTGTCTTTTGTTGAGGCCAGCATTCTCCATGTTGACACCCGCCAAAGACTTGGTTGGTTGGACACTTTCTAGGGGGCGCGGAGTCGGCAATCGCTTCTCTGCTTTGATGGGGCTACTCCGGTGGTGCTAGGGATTTTAAGTGGAACTTGTGGTCCGCCCTCTCGCGCTCGGCCTCCAGCGCGTCGTGAATATGTCGGCCCCATTGCTCCGCGAGCGCCCGCCCGTTCGATGAGACGCAGCGAGACTTCTCCTCCGTGTCGTCCTCGAAGGGCAGCACGGGGTTCTTCGCGTTTCGCTCCAGGACGTCGCGCAAGCGCGGGGTGTCCTCGGCCTTCAGCTCGAGAGCGAACAGCTCCGTGAGCACCCGCAGGCCTTCCGGCTGGAGCTGCCGGTAGTCCATCAGCCGCGCCTGGGCTGTCCGCGCGCGATAGCCTTGGAGGCCCGCGTCGCAAATGGCCGCGAGGACGCGCGCACCGTACTCGTCCAGGGGCATGCCTTCGAGTTGCCCGGGCTCCAGGCCCAGGTGCGCGGGGTTCAGCAGTCCCGGAAGCATGTGCGCGCCCCGGTGATTTTGATGCGACGCCATGACCTCGACCGGGTCCCGGTAGAGGAACATCCACGGCACGCCAGGGAAGGCGCGCTGGAGCAGCGGGAGCTCCAGGGTGTGCCACGCGTCCAGCTTGAGGAACACCGCGTGCTCCTCCGGATGTCGCTGTTGTCCGAGGGCTCCCACCACCGCGCGCAGCCATTCGATGCGCTGCGTGTCCGTGACGCCTGGCAAGTGCTGGTGCGCGCGCAGCACCGTGTCCACGGGGCCGGCTTCGGACAGCACGACGTGGCGCGGCAGCGCGGCCAGCAACTGCGCCACCAGCGTGGAACCGCAGCGGGACATGTGGAAGACGAGCCCGCGCACCGGGAGGCCGGGCTTCTCAGCCTGTCGTGCCACCAGTGCGTCCATGGACGTCTGATGCCGGAAGAGCAGGGCGAATGGGTGGCGGAGCCTCCGCTCCAGCGTCTCGTCGAAGAATGGGTCCGTGAATCGCTGGCCTCCCATGTGGCACCAGTCCACCCGCGGTTGTCCGCCGTCCACGTGGATGCGCGCGGGCATCCAGCCCTCGAGGTCCGGTGTCATATCCATCGCTCCCGCCAGACCCGGCGAGCGGCGCGCAGGGCTTCGTGGATGTCCTCGGCGGTGAAGTGACAGTCGTGCGCGGCGCCCAGCTCGATGGCGCGTGCCACGAAGGCCGCGGTGTCCGGAGTCTCCCGTAGAGCAGCCTGGAGCGTGACGTCCTCCAGTACGCGGAGACGGAATCGTTCGAAGGCCTCAGCGCTCATTCACGGCCCGCGTGAAGACGTCTCGCAGCCAGTCATTCACATCGCAGTCCAGCACCAGATGGACGCGGTCGGTGTCGCTGGGGTTGTCCACCCGGTGGGGACGGTTGAAGTCCAGGTACCAGCACTCACCGGGCTGGAGGACGACTCGCTCGCCGCCGAGGAAGAAGGCCACGTCGGGGTGCGTGGTGATGGGAACGTGGAGCCGCACCTCGCCGTCCTCGTAACCCAGGTTGTAATCGGTGTGCTCGCGGATGCGCGCGCCCGCCGCGAGCTTCAGCAGACGCGCGGCGCCGATGGGACACTGGAACGTGGCGAGCACGGCGCGGAACGCGGGGCAGCGCGCCAGCAGGGGCGTGTCGGCGTAGCGCTCGCGCCCTGTCGGGTCCGGATAGATGCGGCCTTCCATGCCGCCAATGGAGCGCAGGGGCACACCGCTCCACTCTCCTTCGTATTCGCGCTTGTTGAAGTGGGGAACCCACGCCTCGGCGGGCAATGCCGCGAGCTCCTGCTGGAGCGGCGCGGCGTCGAAGTGGAAGGGCAGGCGGAGGCGGTCAGGCACGGGCGTCGACATGCGGTGCTCCTCGTCGCGGTGAAGGGTTCCAACGTGGCTCATGCCAGCCGCCGCGGCCGGTGCTCCGTCTTGGCCCGGATGAGCGCTGCCTGGGCTCGGGCCAGCGTCCCCTGAGGGTCTTCCTCACCCTCGACGGTGACGGTGGCGGACACCACATCGGGTGCGCCAGGGGTGTCGCGCAGCTTCTGCCGCAACGCTTCGGCCCGCGCCGCGTCCACGCCAGGAAGGGCCAGGAGGAACGTCCCACCATCCCATCGCACCGCGAAGCCTCCAGGGACTCCCAGGGCTTCGATGATGCGGGCTCCGTCTCGCAGCGTGGCGTCCCCCGCGTCGAAACCTCGAGTCGCGTTGATGCGCCCCAGCCCCACCAGGTCCGCGAGCAGCACGCTGAAGGGCATGCCATCCCTGCGGCAGCGGCCAATCTCGCGCAGCACCCGTTCCTCGCCCACGCGTCGCGACACCAGTCCCGTCAGCGCGTCCACCCGGTGTTGCCGCTCCCGCTCCTCACGGGCTGGCCGGATATGTCCGATGTCGGCGAGCGTCAGCATCTGCGCCATGCCGCCAGGGATGGGGAAGGGCCGCGCCACCCAGCGCAGCCGGTGCGGCTGGGGCCGCTCCAGGACCAGCGTCAGGCGGAGGCCTCGGGACGATTCGGAGGCCAGGTCGAGCTGCCGCAGCGTGCTCGCCGGGTCCGCGGTGAGTCCCGCGACGTGCTGGCAGAAGGCATCGAACGTCATGGCCGGGAAGGGCGCCGGCGGCAGGCCCAGCAGGTCCGTCATCGCGGTGTTGCACGCGTGGGGTTTGCGTCCAGGCGCCACGACCAGGGCCGCTACATCCAGGGCCTGCACCGCATCACGCAGGACTCCCAGGGCCGACGCTTCGGTGAGCGCGGGCTCTGCCTGGGCCTTTCCGGTGGCCGGTTTCATCCGGGCCCGTTGTTCCAGGTCCTCCGCGACACGGTTCGCGAGCTCCCGCAGCGCGGCCAGGTCCTCGGCTCCCAGGACGAGCGGGCGCGTGTCGATGACGCACAGCGAGCCCAGGACTTCGCCCGTGGACGTCAGCAGCGGTGCGCCCGCGTAGCTGCCCACGATGCCGTCGCGCACCAGCGGGTTGTCACGGAAGTAGGGATGGCGCCGGGCGTCCGGTACGACGAGCGGCTCGCGCCCCTGCACCACGTGGTGACAGAACGCCCAGTCACGAGGCGTGCCCCGGTCCTTCGCGAGGGTGGGGGGCAGGCCGACGTGGGCCTTGAACCACTGGCGCTCGCCCAGCACCAGCGTCAGCAGCGCCACGGGAACACCGAAGGCCTGGGCGACCTCCTTCACGAGCTGCTGGAGCTCCGCCTCGGGCGGTCCGTTGTCGACCAGGTGCATGGCCGCGATGCTCGCCAGCCGTTGCCGCTCCTGCTCCGCGGCCCCCTCCGCCGAAGGCGGCTGTGGCGCGAGCTGTCCTGCGAGTACGCGACGCAGCGTGTCCCGCATCACCTCCGAGGAGGCCCGACGACTGAGCAACGCATGGATGCCCAGCGCCTCCTTGAGCTGCCATGCGCGGACGCGCAGCTCGTCGAAGGCAGTGACCACCACGACCGCCGTTGCGGCGGAGTCCTCCTGTTCCCGAAGCCACGTCAGCAACGCGAAGCCGTCCAGCCGGGGCAGCGCCAGGTCCGTGATGAGCAGCAGGGGCGCACCGCGCTGGCGCACGACATCTTGGGCCTCCGCTCCATCCTTGGCGACGACGCCTTCCAGGCCTTCCTCCGTCATCAGGGACAAGAGGCCAGCGGCTCGCTGTGGGTCGGGCTCGGCGATGAGGGCGTAGCGGCGCATGCAGGAGCGAGGATGCTGCCACGGCTGCTGCCTGGCTCAAGGCTTCGTGTGGCGCGGGTTCGCCCGGAGCGTTTGTTTGGCTAGTCGCTAGTCCTGGTGCATTGCGTCGGCGCGGGCGCGCTGGGCGTCTCGCTGCGGCGCCGCTGGCTCCACGGATGCCTGGGGGTAGCGGATGAAGAGCCGGCGGAGGGCGCCGCGCTGCCGGCCCATCTCCTGCGCGCGCGACGCCGCGTCCACCACCAGCATCAGCATGAGGCCCACCCACGCGGGGACCAGGGGAATGACCCAGCCCGGGTCCGACGCCAGCCACGCCACCAGCGCCGTGTGCAGGACGGCCAGCGTCCCCGCCCATCGGAGGACCGCGCCGGACGTGCGCGCGCGCCGGCAAAGCCAGACGAAGGCCGCGAGCACCGCCGCGGTCTCCAGAATGCCCAGCAGCGCCACCAGTCCCGACGAGCGCATCAGCCGGCCCGACCGCAGGTTGTCCAGGGCGAAGGCGTGAATCTCCACGCCGGGCACCGCCACCTGGCCGGGCAGGGTGCTCTGGCCATGCAGCCCCGTGGCGGTGACACCCACGAACACTGTCTTGCCTCGCAGCGCCAGGTCCAATCCCACCGAGCGCGGGTCCGCGTGGAGCAGGTCCGCCAAGCTCACCCGGGGCAGCCAGTTGGGCGCGGGCAGCCGCATCAATGGCGCGCCGTGGTCCCATGTCGCCAGCTCACGCAGAGGCTCCGCCCGTTCGGGCGTCAGGTGCAGCGCGGTGGCCAGTGCCAGCGAAGGCCAGGCCTGTCCGCTCACGCCCACGGCGTAGGGATATCGACGGATGACGCCGTCACCGTCCACCAGCATGTTGAGGGTTCCACTGCCCCGAGCCGCCATGCGCAGGGGCGCGATGCTTCCCGCCACCTCCAGGGCCTGAAGCCGCAGCGCGTGGGCGGGCAGGGCCAGCGGCGTGCCCAGGGCGCCATCCTGGAGGGGCGCCATCACCGGGACATCGCCCGTGAGCGCAGCGGCTCCCAGGACGACACCGTTCCCTTCCGAAATCGCTTCGGCCAGCCGGGCATCGCCGTCGCGCGCGAGGAGCCGTGCCTCCAGGTCCGCCGCCAAGGCTTCACCCGCGGGCTGCTCCGTCAGTCCGGAGCGGCCGAGCGCCTCCAGGATGTCCTCACCCAGTTCCAGCGCATCACGCGGCCCGGGCTGGTCGAAGACGACGTCCACCGCCACTGCGGAGGGGCGCTGGGCGGCGAGCGCATGGAAGGCGCGGGCCCACGTGGTACGTGACAGCGGCCAACGCTCGCTCAGCGTCGCGAGGGCGCGATCATCCACTTCCACCAGCACCAGGTCCGCGCTCGGCGGCACAGCGGGCAGCAGCCGGCTCACGGCCTGGTCATAGAGCGGGCGCTCCAGAAAGCCCGGTGCGCCACCAGTGGCCGCCGTCACCCCCGCCAGCGCGATGCCCACGCACGCACCCAACACCCGCAGTACTGCGGGCGAGGGCAGACGGAGGCCGTCGCGGCGGTGGGGCTCGGCGGGACTGGAGTCCATGGGCGGGGGCCTGCTGGCGGGCAGGGCCTGACCATCATGCGTGCGCGGATGGGTGCACGCAACGCAACCGTCTCAGGGCTGGACGTCGAAGGCGTAGATCTTCGAGGGGACGCCCACGAAGCCGTCTCCGTCCACGGCCATCACCCGCCAGAACCACTTGCCCTGGCGGTGCCCTGGAATCGCCAGCTCCGGGCTGGTGCTGTCATACGTCTGGACGCTCGCGGCGAAGTCCGCCGTGCGAGCCACCTCCACGCGGTATGTCGCGGCGCCCTCCAGCGTCCGCCAGGACGCCTTCGGGGCCGTGGCGAACGCGCCTCCTCGAGGGCCCACCAGCGTGGGCGCGGGCAGCAGCGGGCGAGGCGGCTCCGGTGGTGAGCCCGGCTTCGCGCGCGAGCCATGGCCGCCCGACACCTCGACCTCGGCCTGCTCCGCGCTGAGCGCCACCTTGCCTTCCAGTGTTTCCAGCCGGCTGGTGCCGTCGTCCTGGGCCGACACGCGGAACCGGGTGCCCCGCACACCGGCCACCGCGCCGCGCGTGCGGACCTCGAAGATGGAGCCCGCGCCACCCGGCGCCGCGTCCGTCTCCACGGTGCCTCGCAGCAAGTCCAACTGCACCTTGCGCTGGAGGTTCGCCATCAGCTCGATGGCGCCCACCTTGATGAGACTGTTCTCCACCACGCGCACCATGCTGCCGTCCGCCAGGGCCAGCTCCGCCCGGGCGTCCGCGCCGGTGCGCAGCAGCTCGCCTGGGTAGAGCGAGTCACCCACCGTCCGAGCGAGGAGCTCGGCTTCCGTCGCGCCGGCCTCCACCGCGCCGCTGGCCGCCCGTAGCCGGGCCACCGCGGGCTGGGCGGGCCGCTCCACGTAGGCGAACTGGAGCTGTGCGGGCTCGCCCTCCACGGACGGCGGTGCCATGGCGGACACGCGCGTGCGGGGCACGCCCGCCGCCACCAGCACATCCGCGGCCCGTTTCGCAGCGGCGAGGCCCCGTCCGTCCAGCCGGTCCGCGTCCGGAAGCTTCGCCGCCACCGTCACGGAACGGATGGCGGGGCGCGCCAGGAGCGCCTGGGCCACGTGCGTCAGGCACGCGTCCGTCTCCGCGCCCTGAGGCGCCAGCGGCCGGCCGAACACGATCCGGCCGCTGTCGAAGCGCAGCCCGCCGCACGGCGCCTGCGTCTGCGCAGCGAGCGCGGGTGGACCCGCCAGCATCACCGCCATCATCCAAGGGGCTGTCCGCATCACCGCGTGCCTCCTCCCGTCGAAGGCTCGGCGACCTTCATGATGTTGAACTCGACGCGCCGGTTGTTATCGCGCCCCTTGGCCGTCTCGTTGGTGTCGACCGGCTTCGCCTCACCATAGCCCACCGCGTCCAACCGCTGCGCCGCGATGCCTTCCTTCACCAGGAAGGCCACCACGTTCCTCGCCCGCCGCTGGGACAGGTCCAGGTTCTTCGTGTCGTTGCCCTGGTCATCCGTGTGGCCTTCCACACGGACCATCAGGATTCGCGGCTTCGCCTTGAGCGTGGCGGCCACCTGCCGCAGCAGGCCGTGGGACCTGGCCAGAATCACGTCCTGGCCGGTGCCGAAGTACACCTTGTCCAGGATGACGATGCGTGCGCCCTCCACGCGCACCTGCGCCTTGCCCTGGTCCGGGCAGCCGTCGTCATCCTTCACGCCGTTGATGGTCTCCGCCTCCAGCGGACACTGGTCCACGGCGTCCGGGATGCCATCCTGGTCGTTGTCGGGGTCGGGGCAACCGTCCTCGTCCTCGAAGCCGTCCAGGTCCTCCGGCTCGGTCGGGCACAGGTCCTCCGCGTCGACGACGCCATCCTTGTCGGTATCCATCGGCGCGGGCGGCAGCGCCAGGGGCGCCGGGGCCGGTGTGGGCTGGCCCGCCTCGGCGGGCGGCTGGTGGGCGTTCGGGTCATCCGGGCAGCCGTCCTCGTCCTGGAAGTCGTTGAAGCTCTCCGGCTCGGTGGGGCACACGTCCGTGACGTCGGGGATGCCGTCACCGTCATCGTCCGGGTCCAGGCAGTTGTCGTCGTCCTGGAATCCGTCGAAGTCCTCGGGCCCCAGGTCGCAGACCGCCGCGGCGAAGGCGGGGCCGCCCTTGGATTCGAACGGCGTCCAGGCCACACCCGCGAGCACGCGGAAGGACGGGGTGCCATAGCCCCGCGACAGGCCAGGGCCCGCGCCGACATGCGCGGCCAACCCCGGAGTGAAGCGGTACTTCAGCGCGGCCAGGATTTCCATGGGCCGCTCCTCGGCGCTCGTCTCCTTCAGGCCCAGCGCGCCCGCCAGGGTGGCCTGCGCCGTGAGGGCCTGCGTGAGGGGCACCTCGGCGCCCACCGCGTAGGCGAACTCGTTGCCCACGCGGAGGTTGCGCAGCTGCTCCTCGCGGCGGACGTTGAAGCCCACGTTGGCCAGCAGGCGGACGGCGGTGGTGGCCCACTCTGCCACGAAGCGCGGCTGGAACGTCACCGTGTCCGAGCCCAGGAACTTCGAGCCGCCGCCCGTGGGCAACGTCAGGGGCGCCGTCACCGCCAGATGGATGCCGCTGTCGGTGGAGAGCAGGCGGACCTTCGGCACCAGCCGCAGGTCACCCACGCCCGTGGTCCCCACGCCGTTCGACAGGTCCGGCGCCACCGCGGCGGCGGGTTCCGACGTCGTGTGGGAGATGGGCAGCGCGACGCCAAGCTCCACCCGGTCGAACAGGGAGATGGCGCCCATCAGGTCCAGCGTGAGCTGGCTGTCCACGATGCGGTAGAGGAACCGGTCCGCTCGCGGGTCCACGAGGTTGAGCGGATCATTCGCGTAGTTGAGCGACGCGCCCAGGTTCCAGGAAAGGTGCGGCGCGATGCGCGCGCCATGCATCCCGAGTACATCATAGGCACCCGGGGCCGGCTTGTACTGCTGCACGTCGATGGCCTGCGACGCCGCGGGTTGGGCGCTGGCGGTGGCCGAAGCCACCAGCAACAACGGGGCGGCGAGCCGTGTCACGCGGCGAAGGAAGCTGCGCGGTGAGGACCGCGTGAAGTGAGGAAAGAGCATGGAGGGTCGAGGCTGGGACGGGCCCCGCCGAGGAGCCGCGAAGGTTGTCACCGGCGGATGACTGACTCAAGAAACGATGAGCCGTCGGTGTCTCAGTTGCTCAGGGCCGTCCCGGCGACATGCAACTCGATGACGCGTCGTCGCGCGGAGCCTGGGGGTTCGCACGCAGCGGCAGGGGCGCGAACTACACGGCGGCGGCGGCGAGCAGACGTGAGACGTGCTCAGCCAGCGCGGGCAGCGGCTGCGGCTTGGAAAGCACCAGGTCCACGCCCAGCCCCTGCGCGCGGTCGGTGAGCTCCTGGGTGGCGAACGCCGTCAGCAGCACCATCCGCGTCTGGGGCGTGTAGCGGCGCACGAAGTCCGCCAGCATCAGCCCTTCTTCGGAGAGCGTTCCGCTCAGGCGCAGGTCGCTGATGACCAGGTCGTAGCGGCCCGTCGTCATCAGGTCCAGGGCTTCGTCCAGCGCGCCAGCCGAGTCCACGCGGTAGCCAGCCCCGGAGAAGAACTGGCCCAACACCCAGCAGAGGGAAGACTCGTCGTCGACGATCAGGATGTTCTGAGCCACTGAGCGGGCCCCGAAGCAAGCTCAGGGCCAGAGACAGGCTTGTCTCGGTCCCAAGCAAATTCGGGTGCTTGCTCCCGTGCAACGGCTCAAGACTGCTTGCTGCGTCCAGACTCCGGATCCGGTTTCTGGAATCCGGACCGATTGATGCCCAGGCGCTTCAGCCGCTCGTAGAGGGATGACCGGGGGATGCCGAGCCGCGCGGCGGCGCGCTCCACGTGGCCGTGCTCGCGGCGGAGGATGCGCTCGATGTGGCGGCGCTCCAGCTCCTCGAGGGTGAGGTGGTCGTCGGCGTCGGAGGCGGGCTCGCCGGCGGTGGCCTCGAAGCGCAAGTCTCCCCGGGACAGGGGCCCGCCGCCGGATAGCAGCACCGCGCGCTCCAGCACGTTGCGCAGCTCGCGGATGTTGCCGGGCCAGGCGTAGCGGGTGAGGGCCGTCTCCGCGTCGGCTTGCAGCCCCACGCCGCCGCGGCCTCGAGCCGCGCCCAGCTCCGCCAGGAATTGGTGCGCCATCCCGACGATGTCCTCGGGCCGCTCGCGCAGCGGGGGGACATGGAGGATGAGCGTGCTGACGCGGAAGTAGAGGTCGCTGCGGAACCGCTTGTCCCGGGCGGCCACGGCCAGGTCCTGGTGCGTGGCCGCGATGAGGCGCACGTCCACGCGGCGGTCCCTCACGTCGCCCAGCCGCCGGAAGCGCTTCTCCTCCAGCACCTTCAGGAGCTTGGGCTGGACGGCCGCGTCCATGTCGCCAATCTCGTCCAGGAAGAGGGTGCCTCGGTCGGCGACCTCCAGCAGGCCCTGCTTGGCGGCCACCGCGCCGGTGAAGGCGCCCTTCTCGTGGCCGAACAGCTCCGAGTCGAGCAAGTCCTTGGAGAGCGCCGCGCAGTTGAGGTCCACGAAAGGCGCGTCCTTGCGTGGGCCGCCTTCATGCAGCCACCGCGCGAGCACGCTCTTTCCGCTACCCGTCTCGCCGGTGATGAGCACCGGGCTGTCGCTTTCGATGATGCGTTCGGCCTGCGCCTGGAGCGCGCGGATGGCGGCGCTGCCACCCATGAAGGGGTTCACCGTCCCACGGACGAGGCGCGAACGCTCCGCCAGCAGCCGCTGCCGCTCGCGGCGCTGCGACACCAGCCGGTCCAGCACCACCTTGAGGACGGCCAGCTCCACCGGCTTGGTGAGGAACTGCTCGGCGCCTTCCTTCACGGCCTGGACGGCCAGCTCGATGGAGCCATGGCCGGTGAGCACCACCAGGGGCACCGAGGCGTCGATGTCCTTGAGGCGCGGCAGCAGCTCCAGCGCGGTGCCGTCCGTGAGCCGGTAGTCCACCACGGCCACGTCCGGACGCGAGGTGCGGAACGCCTCCTGCGCCTCGGCGAGGCTGGTGGCCTCGTCCACGTCGAACCCATGGGCGGTGAGGAAGCCTCTCATGCCCAGGCGGATGCCGGGCTCGTCGTCCACGAGAAGGATTCGGGTGCGCGTCATGAATTCAGGGAGTCTACGTGCTGGGTTGATACACGCGAAGAAACAGCAGGAAGCAGCAGTGTGACTTCCGCGCCACCCTCCGGGTGATTGCGCAAGCGGATGATACCCTGATGCTCCTCCAGGATGCGTTGGACGATGGACAGGCCCAGCCCCGTGCCGCCGCGCCGCTTGCTGAAGAAGGGCTCGAAGACATGGGACAGGTCCTCCGCGCGGAAGCCCGGCCCACCGTCGCGCACGGTGCACCGCACCCAGGCCCGGCCCGCCTCTTCCACTTCTTCCGTCGCCACCCGCACCGCGCTGCCCGCAGGTGAATGCTGCACCGCGTTCTCCACCACGTTGCGAAACACGTGAAACAAACGCCGGGCGTCCATGCGAACACGGGGCAGCTCCGCCGCCAACTCGCGATTCACATTCACACCGGCGCGCTCACTGGCCAGAGCGCACGCGGAGAGTGCATCCACCACCACCGGGAGCACGGGGCCTTCCACCCATTCACCGCGGGTGGGGCGGCCGTACTCGAAGAGCTCCTGCGTGAGGTGGTTGAGGCGCTTCACCTCGCCGCGCAGCACGTCGACGTAGGGCTTGAGCTCCGCGCGCGCGCCGAAGGTCGCCTCCACCGCGTCGACCACCGCGGAGATGGAGAAGAGGGGGTTGCGGACCTCGTGGGCCACGCCCGCGACGATGGCGCCCATGGCGGCCATCGTCTCACTGCGCCGCAGGCTGGCCTGGAGCTCCAGGAGACGCGTCACCTCCGTGGCCACCAGGATGATGCGCGAGTCCTCGCCGCCCGCTTCCTCCACCCACGTGGCGGACACCTCCCACGTGCGGCGCGACACCGGGTCGCCCAGCTCGCGGGTGGCGCTGGCGCGGGTGCGGCGCAGCTCCTCCACCAACGGCAGTGCGTGCGACCAGGGTGGGGCACTGGCCGCGGTGAACAGCGGCTGGCCGGACGGGTCCATGCCTTCGAAGAGCGCGATGGCGGCGGCGTTGAGACGCTGGACGGTGCCATCCGCCCCCAACACCATCAGCGGCGAGGCCACCGCGTCGAAGGTGCGGCGCCATTCCTGGGCGGAGCGGCGGAAGCTGTCATGCAGGCGCTGGCGCAGGTCATCCGCGAGCCGCCGGTCGGTGATGTCGGTGACGACGCAGCCGACATGCAGCTCCGCCTGCGCATCCAATGCGGAAGCGGCGGCGCGGCTGCGCACCCAACGCACGCGGCCGTCGGCGCAGATGAGCCGGTGCTCCAGCTCCGCCTCGGCGCCGGGGGCCAGGCCCTCGATGCTGGCCCGGTAGCGGGCGCGGTCCTCGGGGTGGATCATCTCCGCCCACAGCGGCGGCGGTCCGCCATCCGGCGCGGGCTGGACGAACGCGGAGGCGGCATAGCCGGTGGTGCGCTCGATGACGGGCGTGCAGTAGAAGTCGCGCAGCCTCCCGCCGCGCAGCTTGCCGCCCCACAGGTAGTCCGGCAGCGAGCGCGTCAGCACGTCCAGCCGGCCCTCATGCTCCTGGAGGCTCTTCTCCGCGCGCATGCGCTCGGTGAGCTCGGACATCGCGGCGATGACGCCCAGCACCTCGCCGTTCGCGCCGCACACGCGCAGATAGCTGCCGAACCAGAAGCGGCTCTCGCCCGGCGCGGCGGGCGTTTCCACCTGGAGCAGGGTGTCCTGGAGGGAGGCCCCCGTGGTGAGCGCCAGTTGGAGGCGCGGGGCGATGAGCTTGCCCAGGTCGGGCATCACCTCGGTGACGTGCCGGCCCAGGTGCCGCTCCGCGGGCAGACCATGCATCGCCGCCAGGGCCGTGTTGATGTGAACGTAACGCAGCTCGCGGTCGAAGAAGGCGAAGCCCACGGGCGTCACGTCCATGACGGCTGCGCGAAGCGCGCTGGCGTCATCCGCGCTGCGCAGGGCGGCGTCCCGTGCGCGGTGAGCGCGCTCCCGGGTTCGCAGGAGCAACAGCGCCAGGGTGCCGCTGATGAGCAGCCCCACCGCGGCGGTGAGGAGGACGCGGGCAGGGGGGCTCACCGCCCCGGAGTAGCTCCAGACTCCCTCGACTGCCGCGGAGAGAGTCGTGGCCACGAGGACGGCCAGCAGCAACTGTCGACGGGAAGGAAACTCGTGCATGCGGTGGGCGGCGAGCGCGGGAGCTTAACCGCAATCCCCGCTCAGACGGTGGCTCGTCGGGCATTGGCGTGCCGCCCTGATGGTGTCGCGGACGAGGGAACGGTCCCAGGGATGTCCACATCCGGAATATTAGGGCCTGGGACTAGATTGGTGGCCGCCAACCTGGATGCCCTCACCGAGATGCCGATTCCATCATGACCCTGGCAGTCCCCCTGCTCGTCGACGAAGTGCCGCGGACATCCCTTCCCACCTCCCACCCCCACGTACTCGCCGAGCCGGAAGCCTTCGCCCAGGACCTTCAGGCGCTCAAGCAGGAGTTGGAGTCTTCGCTCGGCGAGGCGGACCTGGCGCACGCGCGGAAGATTGAACGCTGGGGACGGGCCTGTTCCGCGCTGGGCTACGCGACGGCGTGGCTGATGCCCAATCCCGTGTCGGCGCTGCTCATCGCGCAAGGCAACACGGCGCGCTGGACGATGATGGCCCATCACATCACGCACCGGGGCTACGACAAGGTGCCGGGCGTGCCGGCGCACTACACGGGCAAGCGCTTCGCCACCGGGTGGCGCCGCTTCCTGGACTGGCCGGACTGGATTCATCCCCAGGCGTGGCGGCATGAGCACAACGTGCTGCACCACGGACACACGGGGGAGACGGCGGACCCGGATCTGGTGGAGATGAACACGGAGTGGCTTCGCCAGTCGCGCATGCCCCTGCTGGCCAAGTACGCGCTGGTCGCGTTCTTCGCCTGCACGTGGAAGGTGACGTACTACGCGCCCAACACGTTCCTGGAGTGGCGGCGCTTCGAACGCAAGCGCGCGGGAGGGCCGGACGAATCAGGCACGCTGCCCCTCATCACCGCCTTCAACCCGTTCACCGTCGAAGGCCGTGCCTTCTGGTGGACGTGCCTGCTGCCCTACGCGGGCCTGCGCTTCGTGCTGCTGCCCGCGCTCTTCGCGCCACTGGGCGCGTGGGCCGTCCTCAGCGTCTTCGCCAACAGCGTCTTCGCGGAAGTGCTCACCAACATCCAGAGCTTCGTGCTGATTGCGCCCAACCACGCGGGGGACGACCTCTACCGCTTCGAGGGCCGGGCGCGCAGCGGCGCGGAGTTCTCCGTGCGGCAGGTGGTGGGCTCGGTGAACTACGCCACCGGCAACGACGTGGTGGACTTCCTCCACGGCTGGCTGAACTACCAGATCGAGCACCATCTCTGGCCCAGCCTGCCCATGACGCGCTACCGGCAGGCGCAGCCCAAGGTGAAGGCGCTGTGCGAGAAGCACGGCGTGCCCTACGTGCAGGAGAGCGTCTTCCGCCGCGTGAAGCGGTTGGTGGACATCATGGTGGGGCGGACGTCCATGCGCGCATGGGGGCCGGCTCCGCGCGGCTGAGGTCCGCGAGGCGCCGGGCTCAGGCGGAGGGCTGTGTTTCGCTGGCAGCCCCTTCCCGGGCTGCCTCGGCGAGCAGGGCGCGCACCTCGTCGTCCTCCGTCTGCGCGAAGTCGCGATACCACAGGCCCACGGAATAGAAGGGCTCGGGCATGCGGACGCAGACGACCTCGTCCGCCACCTGGGCCAGGCTTTCGCAGGACTCGGCCGCGGCCACGGGCACGGCCACGATGATGGCCGCGGGCTCCAGGAGCCGCAGCGCCGCCACGGCCGCCCGCATCGTCGTTCCCGTGGCCAGCCCGTCATCCACCAGGAGGACGGTGCGCCCACGCACGTCGGGGAGCGGCCGGCCTTCCCGGTAGCTCTCTTCACGCCGCTGGAGCTCCACGGCCTCGCGGCGGGCCGCGGCTTCAATCTGTTCGCGGCCGATGTTCAGCTCGTCCAAGACCTCGCGGTTGAGCACCCGCACGCCCCCGGAGGCGATGGCGCCCATGGCCAGCTCCTCGTGGCCGGGCGTGCCCAGCTTGCGGACCAGGAAGACATCGAGCGGCACTCCGAGCTTCCGCGCGACTTCGGCGCCCACGGGCACGCCGCCCCGTGGCAGCGCCAGCACCAGGGTGCCGGGTTGCCGCGCATGGCGCAGCAGGTGGTCCGCGAGCACGCGGCCTCCCTCATAGCGGTCCTGGAATTCGGGCTCTCGCATACCGCCACTCCTCGCCGCTCCCTGGAATGGAGCGGGCGCTCGTCAGGAGAAAGTTGACCACGCCGGTGGCCTCGTGGAACGGGACGGGCGTTCGTGCTGGCGCCCGTCGCTCGCCTGGGCTCCCGCCTTCCCACCGCGGGGGCGCGGCGTGCTCGTCCGCCGCGCTCCCGGTGTTGCTCACGCGATGATTTCTGGCCGCCCAGGCTGGTTGGGTACCGGCGGGTCATGAATGCCGGGTGGCTTGATTTCGGGCGGCTGCGGCGGCTCGATTTCCGGCGGCTGGCGCGTGGGCGGGTCCTTCTGCGGCGGCGCCTGCGGCCCGGGAGGCTCACGCCCGGGCTTCTTGTCGGGGTCGGGGTCCTTCACGGGCGAGTCAGGTGTCGTCGGTACCTCGGGCATGCCGTGTTGCTCCTCTCGGGCTGACCAGCACGAAAGACAGTGAGCACGCCCGAGCCTGCGGGCACCGCCCTCGTTGCCCAGTCAACGCGAGGACCTCCGGGCCCCGGGCCGCCCGGTTGGTGATCAGCCATCCCCCGCGGACGCGAGCGAGGCAGCCCCTTCCCGTCTGCTGCACCGCGCCATCGCCGCCGTCACGTTCCGTGGAGCGAAGGACACGAGCCAGAAGGAGGCGGACGATGAAAGCTGCCCTATGGGGAATCGGTGGCGCGGGGCTGGGTCTGGGGCTGATGTACTGGACGGACCCACGCAGTGGCCGCTGGCGCAGGTCCCATCTGCAGGGGAAGGCCGTCCACGCGGCGCATGAGGCGGGAGGCGCGGTGGGCGTCGTCGCTCGGGACCTCTCGCAGCGATCGCGCGGTGTCTTTTTCGAATCGATGCGCAAGCTGCACCGGGAACCGGTGGAGGACCTTGTCCTGGAGGAACGGGTGCGCTCGGCCCTGGGCCGGGTGTGCTCACATCCCGGAGCGATTCGCGTGATGGCTCGGGATGGCGTGGTTCGGGTGGAAGGCCCCATTCTTCGCGAGGAACTCCGGCGCGTGCTGCCCCGCATCGGAAAGGTGCAGGGGGTGCATGGGCTGGACAACCAGCTTGTTCCGTATGCGGAGGGCTCAGCGCACCCGGCGCTGCAAGGAGGCACCATGCGCTCGGGTGAGTCGAGGCCCTTCTTCCAGGAGCACTGGTCGCCGTCCGAACGGCTCTTCGGGGCGCTGGGCGGCCTGACGCTGACGGCCTGGGGGCTGGGGCGCCGGGGAGTGACGGGAACCCTGGCGACCCTGGGGGGCGTGATGCTGAGCACGCGGGCCTTCACGAACCTGGGGCTGCGGCGGCTCACGGGGATGGGCGCGGGACGGCGGGCCATCACCCTTCACAAGGACATCAACGTGAACGCGCCGGTGGAGGAGGTGTTCGCCTTCTGGAGGGAGATGCAGAACTTCCCCCGGTTCATGACACACGTGGATGAAGTGATTCCGGGCGTGGAGGGCCGCTCGCACTGGAAGGTGCGCGGGCCCGCGGGGCTGCACTTCGAATGGGACGCCGTCGTCACGAAGTTCGTGCCCAACAAGGTGCTGGCGTGGAAGAGCGTGGAGGGCACGGCGGTGGAGAACCTGGGCGTCATCCACTTCGAGTCCACGCCGCGCGGCGGCACTCGGGTGGACATCCGGCTGTCCTACAACCCGCCAGCGGGAGCCATTGGCCATGCCTTCGCGAAGCTGCTGGGCGCGGACCCGAAGAAGCAGATGGATGACGACCTGCTGCGCTTCAAGTCGCTGCTGGAGCGGGGGAGGGCTACCGGCCGTGAGACGGTGACGCGCGAGCAGGTCGCGCCCCGGCGTATGTCGTCCCGGGGCCCCCTCACTCACTAGGCGGTGCCGGCCCCGGCGCTTCAATCAATCCCTGAGTCGCTGGGGCTCCGTTTCCCGACTGGGGCTCGTAAAGGAGGCGCTGTTCGAGGCGACCATTTAGCGGGCCTTCACCTGCCACGTTCCAGTTGTCCGGCCGCTTGGCGATTCCAGTGGGCGCGCGACGTGCGCTGACTGGACCACCCGGCGTGCTCTGGCACAATGCGGAATGTCTCGTGACTCCCTTCGGACGCACCGGAGGCAGCGTGTGCAGGGGGCGCGATGCGGCTCGACCTCGCGGATCTTCACTTGTTCCTCTGCATCGTGGATGCGGGGAGCATCACGCAAGGTGCCCAACGCGCGAACCTGACGCTGGCATCCGCGAGCGAGCGTCTGCGCAGCATCGAGGATGCGGTGGGCGTCAAGCTGCTCGAGAGGCGGCCTCGGGGCGTGGTGACGACCGAGGCCGGTGACGCACTCGTGCACCACGCTCGGTTGATCCTGCATCAACAGGAGTTGTTGAAGGATGAGTTGAATGCGTTTGTTTCAGGCCGGCGCGGCACCATTCGCCTCTATGCCAACACCGCGGCGCTGACCGAGTACCTGCCCGAGAAGCTGGCCCCATGGCTTGCCAGGCACCCGAGGCTGAACATCGACCTGAGAGAGCGAACCAGCGCGGATATCGTCAAGGCGGTCGAGGCGGGTCTGGCGGAGGCCGGACTGATTTCGGACGCCGTGAAGACGGGCACGCTTCAAGTCCGCCCGTTGGAGCCCGCCCCCCTGGTGCTCATCATCCCCGCCGGGCACCCGCTGGCTGCATCCAAGAGCCTCGCGCTCCGTGATGTGTATCGGGAGCCCTTCGTCGGCCTCGCGGCCGAGAGCGCCTTGCAGGAGCACATTGACGGGCACGCACGTCGCGCGGGATTCGACGTGTCCTTCCGCGTCCGGATGAAGGGCTTCCGGGGGCTGTGCGAGATGGTGTCTCACGGCGTGGGCCTGGGCATCGTCCCGGAGCGTGTTGCCAACCGGCATCAGCGGGAGGGCACCTATCGGAAGGTGCCTCTTTCGGAGGCCTGGGCTCAGCGCCGGCTCTGTGTCTGCTTCCAGGACTGGGACGGCCTGTCCTCTCCTGTTCGTGCGTTGCTGGAGTATCTGCTCGGTGGGGGAGAGTGACGGCGCGCCCGTGTCATGGGCGCCCGGTGTTTTGCCGCGGAGCACTCCCAGGTCTTGCGAGCACCCAGCGCGGCCATCGCCATGGCGCGCGAGCGCACGGTCACGCTCGGGTCTGGCGCGTTGGCGATGAACGCGACGTAGGGTGAACGCGCCTCATTTCCATCACCGCCAGCACGTTCGACCTCCCGGGTCCGGGAATCCCCGAGCCCTGTCGCATGCCAGGAATGCTGCCAGGGAGAGGCCGGAGATGCAATCGAGTTGCGTTTGTTGCCGGGTCTTCGTTATGGGGATGGCCCATGCTTGAAGCGAAGAAGCTGTCCAAACGTTATGGCGAGCACCTGGCCCTGGAGTGCCTGGACCTGTCCATCGGGGCGGGCGAGGTGTTCTGCCTGCTGGGGGCGAACGGGGCGGGGAAGACCACCACGCTGAACCTCTTCCTGGGCTTCATCACCCCCACGCAAGGCGAGGCACGCGTCGCCGGGTTGGAGGTGCAGCAACACGAGGCCCACGTGCGTGGGCTCCTGGCGTACGTGCCCGAGCTGGTGATGCTCTACCCGCGGCTGACAGGCCGGGAGAACCTGGCCTACTTCAACACCCTGGCGGGCCGCCCGGCGCTGTCCACCCAGGAGTCCAGCGGGTGGTTGGCGCGCGCGGGGCTGCAACCGGGGGCGATGGACGTCCCCGTTGGCCGCTATTCGAAGGGCATGCGGCAGAAGGTCGGCATCGCCATCGCGCTGGCGAAAGGCGCACGGGCCTTGCTGTTGGATGAGCCCACGTCGGGGTTGGACCCGCTTGCGTCCAACGAGCTCTCCGAGCTGCTCCTTCGCCTGAGTGGTGAAGGCATGGCGGTGCTCATGGCGACGCATGACCTGTTCCGCGCGAAGGAGTCTGGCACGCGGGTGGGCATCATGAAGTCGGGCCGGCTGGTGGAGACGCGCGCCACGCGGGATCTGGGGCACGCGGAGCTGGAGCAGCTCTATCTGGCGCACATGCGTGGCTGAGGACCGACGAATGATTCGAGCCATCGCCCGAAAAGAGTGGATGGAGCTGTCTCGCGACGGACGCTTCCGGGTCGCGGGAGCCCTGGTGTTCTTGCTGGCCAGCGTGGGCATCGCGGTCGGCGCGCTCCATGTCCGGGACTCCCGTGCCGAGCGCGAAGCGGGTGCTCGCCTGACGCGACAGCATTGGTTGGAGCAGGGAGAGAAGAACCCGCATTCGGCCGCGCACTACGGTGTCTGGGCGTTCAAGCCGGAGTCAGTCCTGGCCACGTTTGACCGCGGCGTGGAGCCGTATCTGGGCGTCGCCGTCTACCTGGAGGCGCACAAACGGAATGCCACCCAGTACCGTCCCGCGGCGGACTCCACGGCGGCGGCACGCTTCGGAGAGCTCACGGGGGCCGGGGTCCTCCAGCTCCTGCTGCCCCTGCTTATCATCCTGCTGACCTACTCCGCGTTCACCGCCGAGCGGGAGCAGGGAACGCTGCGCTTGCTGTTGAGCTCCGGCGTGCGTCGTCATCAGCTCGTGCTGGGCAAGGCCCTGGGCGTAGGGCTGGCGCTCGCGGCGCTGCTGGTGCCCCTCTTCGTAGTGGCCGTGGTGTTGGTGGTGGGCCTGGGCGGCGGAGCGGGCGTCTCGCCGGGCGAGCTGCTGGGCCGTCTGTCAGGGCTGGCACTGGGGTATGGGCTGTACCTGTCGGGCTTCGTGTTCCTGGGGCTGGCGGTCAGCGCGTGGGCGCGGACCTCCCGGGGGGCGTTGGTGGTGCTGCTGGGCGCGTGGATGGTCAACGCGCTGCTGGTGCCCCGGCTCGCGGTGGACGCGGCCCGGGCGTGGGCGCCGGTGCCCACGGCGCAGGACTTCGCGCGGCAGCTGGCGGAGGACTACGAGAAGGGCCTGAGCGGTCATGACCCGGCGGATCAGCGACAGGCGGCGCTCGAGCGCGAGACGCTGGCGCGCAACGGCGCGGCGTCCCTGGAGGCGCTTCCCGTCAACTTCCGGGGCATCGCGCTCCAGGCAGGGGAGGAGTACAGCAACCGCGTGGGCGCGCAGCGCTTTGGCGAGTTGGAGACCCGCTACGGTGAACAGGAGCGACTGCACCGCTTCTTCGCGCCGCTGTCTCCCATGCTGGCGCTGCGGCACCTGTCGGCGTCGCTCGCACGGACGGACCTGTCCGCGCACCTTCGCTTCGCGAAGCAGGCGGAGCAGTACCGGCAGGGGCTGGTGAAGCAGATGAATGACGCCGTCACGTTCCGCTCGAAATACGGCGATGCGAACTACAAGGCGGACGCGTCGCTGTGGCGTGAGGTGCCGGAGCTGCGCCTGGACGAGGAGCGGCTCTCGGATGCGCTGGGCGCGCAGGTGCCGGAGCTTCTCCTGCTGGGCCTCTGGCTGGCGTGGACCACCCTCTTCGCGCTGCGCGCTTGCGCACGCCTGAGCGCCGTCTGAGGCACGACGAGACCATGAACATGTCATTGCTTCGACACGAGTGGTTCCTGCTCCGGAAGGACCGGATGCTCGCCTTCTCCGCCGCGCTTCTGCTCGGCTTGATGGCGTTGGGCCTCTACAACGGTTGGCGTTTCACCCGGGACCTGCGGGCCTACCAGCAGCGCCTCGTTACCCAGGAGACGGAGCGGCGGGCCCGTCTGGCGGAGGAGGCGGAAGCCTTGCGCCAGGGGCGAGGGCCGGAGCTGCCGCCCTGGAAGAGCCCGGCGATGCCGGTGCCCGTGGGCAACACGCTCGTCCAGCCCGAAGCCCTGCTCCCCCCGGGACCGCTGGGCGCATTCACCGTGGGGCAGATGGACCTGTTGCCGTCCGCCTACCAGGTGTCGCTCCAGGGGCGCCTCACGGACTTCGCGCGTGACACACTGGAGCACCCGGTGCACCTGGCGACAGGAACGTTGGACCTGTCGTTCGTGCTGCTCTACCTGCTGCCCCTGTTCGCGCTCGCGTTCTCCTTTGACCTGGTGTCGCGTGAACGCGAGGACGGAACGCTTCGGCTGGTGCTCGTGCAGGCCACGGGCCTTCGCGGCTGGGCGCTGCGAAGGCTCGCGGTCCGCGCGGGTGTCCTGCTGGGCCTGTGCGTGCTGGCGGGCGTCGCCGGCTACGCGCTGACGGGCGGGGCAGGGGGACTGGGGCGGTTGGCGGGCTGGCTGACGTTGGTAGTTGGGTACGGTGCCTTCTGGTTCGCGCTGGCGCTGGCTGTGAATGCGCGGGCCCTGAGCTCCGCCACCAATGCGCTGGTGCTCGTGGGGGCGTGGCTGGTGTTGGTGGTCGTGGTTCCCGCGGTGGCGCAGCTGGGCGTGAGTGGCCTGTATCCGGTGCCGTCCCGCGTGGCGCTGGTCGGGGCCACGCGCGAGGCGTCGCTGGAGGCGCAGAAGCGCGGCAGCGAGGTGCTATCCGCCTACTTCGAGGACCATCCTGAGCTGGCGCCCAAGGGGGCCAAGGCGGAGGGGTACTGGCCCACGGCGTTGGCCGTGCAGGACGAGGCGGCCCGGGCGACCGCGCCCGTGGTGGCGGCCTTCCAGTCGCAGTTGGAGCGGCAGCAGGATGCGCTGGGGGTGCTGCGCTTCCTGTCTCCCGCGCTGGCTTTCCAGCAGGCGCTCCAGGACGTGGCGGGCACGGGAGGCTCACGGCACGAGCACTTCTTGCGACAGGTCGACCACTTCCACACCACGTGGCGTGAGGCACTGCTTCCTCGCGTCTTCTCGGGCGCCACCTTGGGGGCCGCGGAGCACGCGCGGCTGCCTCGATTCGCCTATGTCGAGCAGCCAGGCACCGACGTCGTGCCCCAGGTGGCGCTGGGGCTCCTCGCGCTCGTGCTGCCGACGCTGCTGGCGTTGGGGCTGGGCCTGGCATGGTTGGCACGGCCCCGCATCGCTTGAGCGTGTGGCCGTAGTCGTCGTCGCGGTTCGCGGCCCGCGCGGAGGGAATCCTCGCGGGCCGTTGCGCTGTGCCTCAACGGTGCGGTCATGCGCGGTGCGCGAGGTTCAGCGCGGAGCGGCGCTCGTAGCGCCTGTGTGACGTGGCTGGCGGGTACCTCCCGTGTGTGGGCGTGCGTCACGTCACGCCGCACATGGGCACGTGCGTCTCTGGATTGTCGAACAACGCGGCTCCGGAATTCACCGGGGTCGACTTCCCCCTGGAATGACTGTGATGCGCTCCTCCTCTTCCTCCGTTCCTGATGCGGCCTGCGACTGCGTCCATCACCGGGCTCAAGCCGCCGCCGACCCGAACGAGCCTCCGAAGGTGCCGGGAGGCCGCTGGTCGATGCTGGTGCCGTTGCTGGCGTGCGCGGTGTGCCCCACCTGCCTGGCGACGTATGCGCAGGTCCTGTCGTTCCTGGGCGTGGGACTGTCGCTGACGGAGTCCGCGCACCAGGTGTTGCTCGCCGTAGCCGTCACCGTGTCATTGGCCGTGAGTGGCTGGCGGTCGCGGCGTTTGCGGCGGGTGGGCCCACTGCTGGTGACGGCCGCGGGGTGCTCGCTCCTGGTGCTGGGGCATGCACTGGAAGAGGACCCGGTGCTGACGTGGAGCGGGGTGGCGGTGTTGCTCGCGGGGGGCCTGTGGGAGCGCCGTGTCTGGCGCCGGCTCTTCACCCGCGGTCCCGCATGCGAGCGTCCCGCCGCCCAGCCCTGAGCAGGCGGGACTCCGGAGCGGCGTTCAGAGCGTCTGGAGGAACGCGAGCAGGGCGTCTCGCTCCGGCGCGGAGAGGGCTTCGTAGGCGCGCCGTGAGGACTCCGCCTCGCCGCCATGCAGGGTGACGGTGCTGGCGGCGCCGTCGTGGAGGTAGGGCGCCTCGGGTTCCGTGGGAGTGGAGGTGCTGTTGCACGCCGAGCCCAGCAGGAGCAGGGCCGAGGTGAGCGTCCACCGGAAAAAACACGTCCTCATGCTGCTGAAATTCATGGTGCCTCGTAGAAGAGGCATCCTGGTTGTTGCAGACGTGTTTCATTTGCAGTGCGCATGGTGAATTGGGCGGTGTCGTCCCCGCCCGGAACGGAGCGGCGCGGACAAGAGTTCTCTGTTGTCGGGATTTTCCATGAGCCCACGCGCGCAAACCTTGCGCATAGAGGGTCTCGATGTCGGATGTGCGCACATCTTGCGTGCGTCCTTGGGGTTTCCTCCGTGCTCAGTCGCTGGCCTGGGGCTTGCTGAAGCGCTCTCGCCGGGCCGGAATGACCTGGCTCCAGGAGCCTTCATGGCCATTCGCGGTGCGCCACAGGCGGTCCAGGTCATGTCCTCGGCGGAGTTCTTGGACTTGCGGGTCGTGGCCCCTGGGCGGCGTGCCGAGCCAGCGCGAAGCGGGGGAGGAAGTTCCTGCGCCCAGGCGTTCAGCGCGGATAGGCTCTTACCCCAGGACTCATGGCGGAAACCTTGTTCGAGGAATTGAAGCGGTACGTGGGGTTCGGCTCGGCGGACGAGCAGGCTCTCGTGACCTTGCACGCCACCGCGAAGCCCCACTTCGCGCGCTTCGCTCGCGTCTTCTACGACCGCATCCTGGAGCATGAAGGGGCTCGGCAGGCGCTCGAAGGGGGCGAGAGCCAGGTGGGCCACCTGCGCGGCACCCTGCAGGTGTGGATGGACCAGCTCCTCCGCGGCCCCTGGGACGAGGCCTACTACGCGCTGCGCTGCCGCATTGGCCGCATGCACGTGCGCATCGCCCTGCCGCAGCACTACATGTTCGGCGCGATGAACATCCTGCGGCAGGAGTTCAACAGCCACATCGACGCCACCTACCTGGAGCAGCCCGCGGCACTCCGCGCGGCCCGCTCCGCGGTGGGGAAGATTCTCGACCTGGAGCTGGCCATCATGCTCCACACGTACCGGGAAGATCTGCTGGCGCAGCAGGCGCGCAGCGAGCGGCTGTCCACCTTTGGCCAACTGGTGGGTTCCATCGGCCACGAGCTGCGCAATCCGCTGGGCGTCATCGAGACGTCGCTCTACATCCTGCGCGGACGCCCGGGGGCCGTGGACGAGCGCACGATGAAGCACCTGGACCGGATTGGCGACCAGGTGGGCATCGCCAACCGCATCGTCTCCGACCTGCTGGACATGATTCGGGACCGGCCCCTGCACCTGCAGGAGGTCTGGTTGGACGAGGTCTGGCAGGACGCGCTCAAGGCCGTGCAGCGGCCCGACACTGTCGTCGTGAGCGCGGAGGGACTGACCTCATTGCCCGCGGTTCAAGGAGACGCGGGGCAGCTGCGCCAGGTGTTCGTGAACCTGCTCGACAACGCCGTCCAGGCCCTGGAGGAGACGGGCGGGACGGTGTCACTGTCCGCCGCCACGCCCGAGCCGGGGATGGTGGAGCTGGTGCTGGAGGATTCCGGGCCGGGTGTCAGCGACGTCATCCGCCGCCGCCTCTTCGAGCCGCTGATGACGACGAAGGCGCGCGGCATCGGGCTCGGGCTCGCGCTGGTCAAGCGCATCGTGGAGCGGCATGGAGGGAGCATCGCGTATGTCCCCCGTCCCGGAGCGGGTGCGCGCTTCGTGATTCGGCTTTCCCTCGTCGCTTCGGAGGAGACGCATGCGCCAGTACCTCCTGCTGGATGACAACCTGGCGTTCGCGGAGAACCTCGCGGAGATTCTGCGCGACGGCGGGGACGCGGCCACTGTCGTCACGAGCGGTGACGAGGCCGTGCGGTTGGCGCGCACCACGCGCTTCGACGTCCTGCTGACAGACATGCGCATGCCCGGCATGAGCGGCGCGGATGCCGTGCACCACCTCCGCCGCGTGGATCCGGGCCTGGCCGCGGTGGTCATCACCGCGCACCCACGCCAGGATGACTTGGAGACGGCCCGGCGCGAAGGTCTGCTCGCGGTGCTGCCCAAGCCCGTGCCCATCCCCACGTTGGTGGAGCTGCTGTCCGGTGCTCGCCGGGATGGGCTGGTGGTGCTGGTGGAGGACGACCCGGCGCTGAGCGACAACATCGCCGAGCTGCTGCGGGCGCGCGGCTTCTCCTGTGTGACGGCGGCCTCGGTGCTGGACGCGGACCGAATCCTCTGCGTGCAGCCCTTCGCCGCGCTGGTGGACCTGCGCGTCCCCGGTGGGCCGGATGGTGAGGCCCTGCGACGGCTGCGCGCGCGCTATCCGCACCTGCCCACGTTCGTCATGACCGCCTATCCCGACGCGGCCCCGCTTGACGGGACCACGGGCGTCTTCTCCAAACCCTTCGACCCAGGCGCGCTGATGGAGGTGCTGGAAACGGCGCACGCGGCACGCCCCACCCACGCCTCATGAGCGAGCCCACCTCTCCGTCCCGTCCGTCCGTCCTGGTGGTGGATGACAACGCGGCCTTCCTGGACAACTTGGAGGAGTTGCTCGGGGACGCGGGCTACGCCGTCCGCGGCGCGTCCAGTTGCAAGGCGGCGCGCGAGCGGGTCCGGGAGGGCTTCGACGTGGCGCTGGTGGATCTGCGCCTGCCAGACGGAGATGGGACGGCGCTGGCCGCCGAGCTGAAGGCCGCGTCGCCGGACTCGGAGGTGGTGTTGCTCACGGGCTTCGCCACGTTGGAGACGGCGGTGGCCGCGGTGCGGGCGGGCGCGTGTGCGTACCTGATGAAGCCTTGTGCGCCGCAGGAGCTGCTGCTGACGCTGGAGCAGGCGATGCGGCAGGTGCGCCTGCACGCGGAGAAGCGCGAGCTGGCACGGCGCGCCCAGGTGACGGAGAAGCTGGCGGCGGTGGGGACGATGACGGCGGGCCTGTCCCACGAAATCCGCAACCCGCTGAACGCGGCGGCGCTCCAGCTCTCCGTCCTCGAGCGGCGTCTACGGCGTCTTCCGGATGGGCAGCAGGCGCCCTTGCTGGAGCCGCTGCTGTTGGTGCGCGATGAGATTCGCCGCCTGGACCACATCCTGGAGGACTTCCTCCAGTTCGCGCGGCCTCGCGAATTCCGTCCCGCCTCCGTGGACGTGAACGAGCTGCTGCGGCGGGTGGTGGACCTGCTGAGCGGACAGGCCGCGTCCCGCAAGGTGTCGCTGGAAGTCTCGCCACGCGAGTCGCCGGTGCCGTCGGTGGCGGGCGAGGAGGAGCGGCTGCGTCAGGTCCTCATCAACCTGTGCCTCAACGCACTGGAGGCCACGCCAGCGGGAGGCACCGTGACGCTTTCCGCGGGTCACGAGGGCGGGCGCGTGTGGCTCACCGTGGACGACAGCGGCCCGGGTATTCCCCAGGAGGTCCGGGACCGCATCTTCGAGCCCTTCTTCACCACGAAGGCCCAGGGCTCGGGGCTGGGGCTGTCCATCGTCCATGCCATCGTCACGCAGCATGGCGGTTCGCTGGAGGTGGACTCGGCGCCCGGTGGGGGCGCTCGTTTCATCCTCCGGATGCCGCTGGCGGGGTAGGGCCCGTCAGCGGAAGGCGGGAGGCGCTACCGCTGCGCCGTCGGGCTGTGGAACTCGAAGGCGTCGCAGTCGTCGCACGTCCCTGGGGCCGCGGCGCCCACCACGTCGGAGAGGTCGAGGCCCGCGAAGTGCCGGGACTCGTGCATTCCGCCGCCCGGCTCCTTCGTGAACCAGATGTCGAAGACGTAGCGCACGGCCACGGGCCTCCCGTTGAGCGTGGCGGGCTCGTAGCGCCAGGTGGAGAGCGTGCGGATGACGCCTTCCTCCAGGCCCCGCAGACCCTGGATGGGCTGGCAATCGGTGACGGAGCCCTGCGTGGTGATGATGCAGCGGGCCACCACCGCGCCCTTGGGGAAGCCTCCGAAGTGGGACTGAATCCCGTAGGCGATGCTGGGAAGGTGGATGCGCTCGCCCGAGAGGAACCGGGGAGGGGTGATTCCGGGCCGGAGCGTCTTGACGGGAGCCGACGCCTTCATGGCCTTGTAGACGGCGTCGAACGCGGAGGCGCGCGAGGGCGCCGGCGCGGAGGCGACCACCCGGGGCAGCTCGGAGGCGTGCTCGTCGGCGTGCGCGGAGGCCGCCTCGGCCAGGGTGGCGTCGGGCGACTCCTGGGATGCGTCCTCGAGCAGGACGGGCGCGGTGGGCTCACCGTCGAGCGAGTAGGGCACGCGCGACAGCTCCGTGCGGGCAATCGTCCCCGTGTCCGGGATGAGGAGGGGGGCGGGCCGCGTGGGACGGGGCTTCGCCGCGGGTGCTCGCTCTGCCTTCGCAGCCGCCTTCGGGCGCTCGATGGGCGCGGGGGCCCGCGGGGCCTGGGCGGAGAAGGTCGCCGGGGCCACGAGCAGATGGTGCATGGG
>NZ_VHLB01000190.1:0-2762 GCF_006547365.1 Myxococcus sp. AB056
CTTCCCACCGGCGGACGCCCAGGCGACGACATAGGCGGGCGTCCAGCACGGTCAGCCCGTCGACTCTTGTTGTTCCCCATCGCAACTCCTCAACGTCGAGTGTTGCGACGACCCGTTGAATCCACCCAGTACACCTCGATTGGCTTCGGGCTTCGGTGCAAGGAAGTCGGCGTGCGCCCATCCATGGGCAGCGTCGGCGACGCGTACGACAACGCGATGTGTGAAAGCTTCTTCGCCACGCTCGAGTGCGAACTGCTCGCACGCCGCCGCTTCACGTCTCACGCCGAGGCGCGGATGGCCGTCTTCCGCTTCATCGAGGGCTGGTACAATCCGCTCCGGCGCCACTCCGCGCTCGACTACGAGTCACCCGCTGGTTACGAGAAGAAGCACCGCGCTGCTGCTTGAGGGCGCAAGCGCGGAACGCTCTGCGGAACCGGGGCAACTTCAGCAACGAGGGTGCCACTCCTGAAAGCACTAGGAATTCCGGGGAGTTGCAGCCCTCGTGGATTCCCGAGGGCGCGGCGAGGGGTTCGACCCCACACGCCGGTGTGGGGTGTCATCCCCGTTTCTCAGGCCTTGGACTTGCGGATGCGCAGCAGCCCTTCCTGGGCCACCGAGGCCACCAGCCGGCCGTCACGCGTGTAGACGCTGCCACGCGACAGGCCGCGCGCGTTGCCCGCCCACGGGCTGTCCATGGAGTACAGCAGCCAGTCGCTCACCTTCAGGTCTCCGTGGAACCACAGGGCATGGTCCAGGCTGGCGCCCAGGATGCGGGGCTGGAAGAAGCTGGCCGCGTGGGGCAGGAGCGCGGTGCTGATGAGGTTGAAGTCGGACGCGTAGGCCAGCACGTACCGGTGCACCTGGGGATCCTCCGGCAGGTCGCCGTTGGCGCGAAACCACACGTGCTTGATGGGCGCCTTCGCCTCCGGGTTGAACGGATCCACCGGCGCCACAGGCCGGATCTCAATCGGCTTCTCCCCCAGGAACTTCTCCCGCAGGGCTTCCGGGATGCGGGCAGACAAGCGGCTCAGCAGCTCCTGCTCCGAGGCCAGCGCCTCCGGGCCTGGCACCTCCGGCATGGGCGCCTGGTGGGCAAAGCCCTCTTCGTCCCCGTGGAAGGAGGCGATCATCGTCAGGATGGGCTCGCCCTTCTGCACGGCCACGACGCGGCGCGTGGTGATGCTGCCGCCGTCCCGCACCCGGTCCACCGTGTAGACGACTGGAAGCGTCGCGTCGCCCGGGCGCAGGAAGTAGCCGTGCAGGGAGTGGACATGGCGGCCGGCGGGCACCGTCTGGCTGCCCGCGGACAGCGCCTGCCCCAGCACCTGGCCGCCGAAGAGCTGGCGGAACCCCAGGTCTTGACTCCGGCCACGAAACAGATTTTCCTCGATTTTCTCCAGTTTAAGGAGCGACAACAGCTCATCCAGGACTCGGCTCATGGCCCCTGTCGTAATCGACCGGGGCACCGGTGTCTCGGGAAGCGGCGCCCCATCCATGGTCCCTTGCCGGGTCCCGCCCGACCGCGAAGCCGTGTCGGTTCACGATGAGAATAGACGGCTCATGCGCAGCGCCGCAGTGCATCAATGACATACGGCGTCATGGGTAGCCTCCACTTTTAGCAACCTTTGAGAGCGGAGACGCTTGAAGCGCCCCGCACTCTTGCGCGACGCTAATGCTCAACGCTGGACACTCCATCCGGGGGGCGAATGCAGTCGAATGTCTTCACGGCGGTACTCATGCCGCTGGCGCTGGCCGTCATCATGCTCGGGCTTGGCCTGACGCTGACGCTGGCGGACTTCAAGCGGGTCATTGTCTATCCGCGCGCCATCCTGGTGGGCCTCGGCTGCCAGATGTTGGTGTTGCCGGTGGCGTGCCTGCTCATCGCCCACGCCTTCCGTCTGCCGCCGGAGCTGGCGGTGGGATTGATGCTGCTGGCGGCCTCCCCTGGCGGCGCGACGGCGAACCTCTTCAGCCACCTGGCCCGCGGTGACGTGGCGCTCAACATCACGCTGACGGCGGTGAACAGCGCGCTGTCGCTCGTCACGCTGCCGCTCATCATCAACCTGTCGCTGGCGCACTTCATGGACGAGGGCCGCGCGGTCCCCATGCAGTTCGCGAAGATCGTGCAGGTGGTGCTCATCGTACTGGGGCCGGTGAGCCTGGGCATGTTCATCCGCTCGCGCAGCGCGGCCGTGGCGCAGCGCATGGACAAGCCCATTCGCATCCTGTCCACCCTCTTCCTCGTCGCGGTGATTGCCGCGTCCGTGTACACGGAGCGCGCGAATGCGCTGAGCTTCTTCCGCCAGGTGGGCCCGGCGGCGCTGGCCTTCAACCTGGTGAGCCTCGCGGTGGGCTACTTTGTACCCATCCTGCTGCGCCTGCCCCGGCGGCAAGCGGTTGCCATTGGCATGGAGATTGGCATTCACAACGGAATGCTTGCGATTGCCATCGCGCTCAGCCCGACACTGCTGGCGAACTCGACCATGGCCATTCCCCCGGCCATCTACAGCCTCATCATGTACTTCACCGCGGCGGCCTTCGGCTTCTATGTCAGCCGGCGCTACGCGGATGAGCAGGACCCCGCTGTACTCCGCACCCCCACGTCACTCCCCGAGAAGGTGTCTCGATGACGCTGCGTCGACCGCTGTCCGTGCTTTCCCTGTCACTTTGCCTGGGATTCTCCGCACCAGCCGCCGCCGAAGAGCCTGAAGCCGCTGCCCTGCCGTCGACCCCGCAGACAGCCCCCAAGCCCACGGACGCCC